>QZKZ01000323.1 GCA_004796465.1 Desulfovibrio sp. | reverse complement strand
TCACGCAATCAAACTGCTGCCGGGCCAACTCCGCCAAGGCCTGCAGTCCGTCCTCCACCACGTGCACGTGGTGGAGGACGGACTGCAGGCCTTGGCGGAGTTGGCCCGGCAGCAGTTTGATTGCGTGATCATAGACGTGCAGATGCCCGCCATGAGCGGAGTGGAAGCCACCAAGGCCATCCGGCGGGGGGAGGCGGGCGAGGCCAATGCCGGGATCCCGGTCCTGGCCATGACCGCCCACGCCATGGTCGGGGACAAGGAAAGCTTTCTCGGCGCGGGCATGAACGGCTACATCGCCAAACCCGTGACCGCGGACGAACTGGAGTTGTTGCTGGCCGAACTGACCGCCAGGCCCGGGGACGACCCATCAAGGACATGAGGAGAGGAAGCGGCAAGCGGAACTCAGTGGACATGCCTACCTAGGTGGATATAGTACCTTTTCCATTGGCGGGTTTACCAACAACGGGTTTGCCAAAAGAGGGTTGCCCGGAAGGGGAGCTCGGCCTGGAACCGGGCCTGTTTTCCAGGCCGGGCAAGGGAAAGGAGAGCAGCGGGATGCGCCCGCTTGAATGAGGCGACATGGCGGCGTTTTTTGAAACGTTTTTGCATGGAGGCAAGGGCCTGGTCCGGGGCTTGGCGCGGCTGTCACGGGGCGTGATGTGGCTGGCCGTGCTCCTGCCGGCCTGGGCGCTGCCGAGCGTGATCCCGGCTTTCGCCGCCGGCGCCGAGGAGGTGCGCATCGGCGTGCTGGCCAAGGACGGGGAACAGACCTGCATGGCCCAGTGGTCGGATACGGCCCGCTACCTCTCCTCGGCCATTTCCGGCGCCACCTTCGTCATCGTGCCCCTGGGCTTCGACCAGGTCGAGGACGCGGTCATCAACCAGGAGGTCGAGTTCGTCCTGGTCAATTCCTCCATGTACGTGCAGTTGGAGCAAAGCCACGGCGTCAACCGCATCGCCACCCTGATCACCATCCGCCAGGGAGTGCAGCAGACGAGTTTCGGCGGCGTGATCATCACCCTGGCCGAGCGGGATGATGTGCAAAGCATCGATGATCTTCGCGGCCTGACGTTCGCGGCCGTGGACTCCGCGTCCCTGGGCGGCTGGCACATGGCCTGGCGGGAAATGCAACGGGCAGGCATCGACCCGTACCAAGATTTGGGCGCCCTGTACTTTGCCGGGACACATGACGCTGCTGCCTATTCGGTGCTGGGCGGACGCACCGACGCCGGGACCGTGCGCACGGATACCCTTGAAAGGCTGGATTCCGAGAACCGCATCGATATCGAGGATTTCAAAATCCTTGCCCCAAGCTCGCCCGTTGAAGGGCAGGATGTCTTCCCCTTTGTCCTGAGCACGCCCTTGTACCCGGAATGGCCTTTGGCCAAGGTCGCGCACACGCCCGAGGAATTGGCCAAGAAGGTCGCCTCCGTGCTCATGCGCATGCATCCGGACAACCAGGCGGCCATGTCCGCGAACATCGCGGGCTGGACCGTGCCCCTCAATTACCAGCCCGTGCACGACCTGCTCAAGGAACTCAGGCTCCCCCCCTATGAACACTACGGCGAGGTCAGCCTGATCGAGGCCGCGCGCCAGCACCGCTATCTGGTCTTTGCCGTGTGCATCCTGGCCGCGCTGCTGCTCTACGCCTTGACCCACGTGTCCCGGCTTAACCGGAGGCTGCGCCATTCCCGCGAGGCCTACCGCTCAATTTTCGAGGCCGCGGGCGAGGGCATGTTCGTGCTCGACCTTCAGGGCGCGATCCACGCGGTCAATCCCTCGGCATGCGCCACCTACGGCTATACCCGGGACGAACTCCTGTCCATGAACGTAGTCGACCTGGTAGCCTTGGGAAGCGAACAGGTCGAGAAATTCCAACGGATTGTTCAGGAAACCGGGAGTGTCCGGGGAGAAAGCATTGACGTGCGCAAGGACGGCACCACCTTTCCCGTGGAAATGACCGGCGCGCCCATGACCTACATGGGCGAGGAGCTTCAATTGGCCGTGGTCCGGGACATGACCGAAGCCAAGGCCGCCGAGGAGGCCCTCAGGGAAAGCGAGGAGCGAATCCGGGGCTTGATGGACAACCTGACCGACGCCCTTACGGTCTTGGACCGCCAGGGACGCTTACTGGAAATCAACGACGTGATGTGCGTCCAGACCGGCTACACCCGCGATGAATTGCTGCAACTCGACATTCATGACCTGGATCCCAACATCACTCAGGAGGGGTTCACCCGGATGTGGTTCTCGCCGGACGCGCCCTACTCGCGCACCTTTGAAATCACGGCCCGGCGCAAGGACGGCAGCCAGTTTCTTTTGGAGGTTTCGGCTTCCAGGCAGCGGCTGCAAGGCCAGGACGTGGTCTTGAGCTTGTCCCGGGACATCACCCAGCGCAAGCGCGGGGAGATGATCCTCCAGGCTCGGGTCGGGCTCATGGAGTACGGCGCGACCCATACCCGCGATGAGTTGTTGGTGGAGGCCATTGACCTGGCCGAGGAATTGACCCAAAGCCGCATCGGCTTTTATCTGTTTATCAGTCCTGACCAGCAGTTTACCACCGAGCAGTTCTGGTCCACGCGAACCACCCACGACTTTTGCCAGGCAAGGAGCTATGGCGCGGATTTTCCCCTGGAACAGGCCGGGGTGTGGATGGACGCGCTGCGTGAGGGCAGGACTGTCATCCATAACGACTACCAAACCCTGAAACATAAAAAAGGCATGCCCGAGGGGCATGCCGAGCTGGTGCGCGAACTGGTGGTTCCCGTGTTTCGCGCGGGCAAGGTCGTGGCCGTATTCGGGGTGGGCAACAAGGAACTGGATTACCACGACGCGGACAAGGACGCTTTGGCGGTATTCGCGGACATTGTCTGGGACTTGGCCAAGCGCAAGGAGGCCGAGGAAGCCCTCAAGGTGAGCGAGGAGCGTTTCCGGCATGTGTATGAACACATGGCCGTGGGCGTGGCCCGCGTTTCCCTGGATTTCCGCATCCAAAGCGCCAACGAGGCCTACTGCGACATGCTGGGCTACAGCGAGGACGAGCTCATCGGCCTGCACCTCAAGGACATCACCGCTCCGGAAGTGGTTGAGGAAAACTTGAGGAAGCAGGCCCGGTTGGCGAGCGGGGAGATCGACCATTACCGCATGGAAAAGGTCTTCCTGCACAGGGACGGTGGGCAGGTGCACGGCCTGCTCGACGCGAACCTGGTGTGCGACGCCTCGGGGCGGCCCCTGTACTTCCTGGGCAGCGTGCTGGACATCACGGACCGCAAGCGAGCCGAGGAGGCCCTGCGGGTCAGCCAGGAGCGCCACCGGGTGCTGTTCGAGAAATCGCCTCTGGGGATGATCTATTTCAACGAGCAGGGCGTGATCGAGGACTGCAACGACGTCTTTGTGGAGCAGATGGGGGCGAGCCGCGAAAAGCTCATCGGCTTCAGCACGGCCGAGGAAAGTACGCCCAAGATGCGGGAAGTTCTCCAAAAGGCCCTGCACGGGGAAGCCGCCATATTCGAGGATAAATACACCTCGATCACGGGCGGCAAAACAATCTATTTGCGGGTGGCCATGAATCCCGTGAATCCGGAGGCTGTTCCAACGCCGGTTATCGCTACCCTGGAAGACTTCACCGACCGCAGGCAAGCCGTGGAAGCCCTGCGAGAGCGCGAATCCATGTACCGGGCCCTGGTCGCGGGATTGCCCGACGTGGTCAAGCGTTTTAACAAGGAACTGCGCCACCTGTTCATTTCCGAGAACGTGGAGGCGCTGTCCGGAATCCCGGCCTCGGAATACATCGGCAAGACCCACAAGGAAGTGGGATTTCCCGATGACCACTGCATGTTTTGGGAGGCGGCCCTGGAGAACGTGTTCCGCAGCGGCGAGCCCTTTGAAACCGAGTTCAGTTTCCAGGGCAAGCCGGGTGAAGTGCTCGTCAACTGGCGGCTGATCCCGGAGTTGGACGACAAGGGCCGGACCAACACCGTGCTGACCATTTCCCGGGATATCACCGAGCATCGCAAGCTGGAGCAGGACTACCAGACCCTGTTTCGGGAAATGCTCGACGGTTTCGCCCTGCACGAGATCATCCTCAACGATCGGGGAGAGCCTGCGGACTACCGCTTTCTCATGGTGAATCCCGCGTTCGAGCGGCTCACCGGACTGACCTTGGATTGGGTTAAGAACAAAACCGTGCTTGAGATCCTGCCTGGAACCGAATCGCATTGGATCGAAACCTACAGCAAGGTAGCGCTCACGGGCGAGCCCGTGTTCTTTGAGCAGTATTCCGCGGAGTTGGGCAAACACTTTGAAGTGACTGCTTTCCGCCCGGCTCCCGGGCAGTTCGCCACCATCTTTGTCGACGTCACGGATCGCAAGCGGGCCGAGGAAGACTTGCAGCGCATCTTCAACCTGTCCTTGGACATGATTTGCGTTGCCGACCTCAACACCAACCACTTCTTGAGCGTGAACCCCGCGTTCACGGACATTTTGGGGTACGAACCCAAGGAATTGCTTGGCGTTCCGTTCATCGACTTCATCCATCCCGACGACATGGGATCCACACTGCAGGTGGTGGAAGAGGTCCTGAAAAGCGGGAAGACCGTGCACAACTTTGAGAACCGCTACCGCCGCAAGGACGGCCAGTACCGCTGGCTCAATTGGGTCGCCCATCCCCAGCCCCATCTGGGCGTGGCCTACGCCATTGCCCGCGACGTGACCGATCGCAAGCAGTATGTGGACGAGTTGCTCCAGGCCAAGGAGACAGCGGAAAGCGCCAACCGGGCCAAGTCCGAGTTCCTGGCCAACATGAGCCACGAAATCCGGACACCGCTCAACGGGGTCGTGGGCATGCTTCAGCTCATGCAGACCACGGCCATGGATCCGGAGCAGCAGGAATACGCCCGCACCGCGCTGCAATCGAGCAAGCGGCTCAACAGCCTGCTCACGGATATCCTGGATTTGTCCCGCGTGGAGGCCGGGCGGCTGGAGTTGCGATCCGAGCCCTTTGATTTCAGGGATGCCTTGGAAGCGATTATCCAGTTGTACACCCCGGCCGCGGAACAGGCCGGCTTGGCCCTGGACATGCGCATTGACCCGGCCATTCCCCAACAGCTCGTGGGCGACGTGATCCGCTTGCAGCAAGTCCTGTCGAACCTCATCGGCAACGGGATCAAGTTCACGGAATCCGGCCAAGTGGAGTTGGAAGCCCATTGCTTGCCGCACGGGAAAAACGGACAGCAACGGGTGCTCTTTATTGTGACCGATACGGGCATCGGCATTGACGACCGTGTGGTGGACTCCCTGTTCGACGCCTTTACCCAGGCCGAGGTCAGCCTGACCCGCCAGTACCAAGGCGCGGGCCTGGGCTTGGCCATCACCAAACGCTTGGTCGCGCTCATGAACGGGTCCATCTCCGTTGCCGCTGAACCCGGCCAAGGCACGGCCTTTTACGTGATGATCCCCTTTTCCACGGCCCAGGCCCAAGAGGAGACTCATGGTGAAATTGCCGGGGTTGTCTCGCCTCCCGCGTACAAGGTGCTCCTGGCCGAGGACGACGAGGTCACCCGTTTCGCCACGATCAAGCTTTTGGAATATCTGGGGCACTCGGTCCTGGCAGTGGGGGACGGTGAGCAGGCCGTGCAGGCCTTGGACCGGGATTCCTTTGACATGGTGCTCATGGACATCCAGTTGCCGGTCATGGACGGAGTGGCCGCGACCCGGGCCATCCGTTCGGGGCAAGCGGGCGAATCCTCGCGCACGGTGCCGATCATCGCCCTGACCGCCTACGCCATGGTCGGAGACAAGGAAAAGTTCCTGGCCTCGGGCATGGACGGGTATGTGGCCAAGCCCATGGACGTGGACGAACTCAAAGAGACCATGGCCGAGGTCATGGCGCGGTAGACCTGGCAGTGTTGCCCCTGGAGCTGGAAAGCTCCTTTCTCATCGACCCCTTTCCTCAAGGACGCACATGAAATTCCGCACTGAATCCGATTCCCTGGGATCCATGGATATCCCGGTGAACGCCTACTACGGCGTGCAAACCGCGCGCGCCATGCAAAACTTCACGGTCACCGGCATTCCCTTGAGCCACTTTGGCAAGCACGTGGAGGCCCTGGCCTGCATCAAGGAGGCCTGCGCCCAGGCCAACCTGGAGCTGGGCCTGCTCGGCCAGGATAGGGCCGCAGCCATTGTCCAGGCCGCGCGCGAGGTGCGCGAGCACGAATACGACGACCAGTTCCCCGTGGACGTGGTCCAGGGCGGGGCCGGGACCTCGGTGAACATGAACGCCAACGAGGTTATCGCCAACCGCGCCCTGGAGATTTTGGGATTTGCCAAGGGCAATTACCAGCATTGCCACCCCAACAACCACGTGAACCTGTCCCAGTCCACCAACGACGTGTACCCCACGTCCATTCGTTTGGCTGCCATCTGGTACGGCCGCGAGCTCAAGGACCTGCTTCTGGAGCTGAAACAGGCCTTTGCGGCCAAGGGTGACGAATTCGCCGGTGTGATCAAGATGGGCCGCACCCAGCTCCAGGACGCGGTGCCCATGACCCTGGGCCAGGAGTTCCACGCCTTTGGCGTGACCGTGGCCGAGGATGCCGAGCGCATTGGCGACGCCTTGCGGCTGCTCACTGAGATCAATATGGGCGCCACGGCAATCGGCACGGGCATCCTCACGCTGCCCGAGTACGCGGAACTGGTGCGGGCCCGGCTCTCCGAGGTCTCGGGCATTGATCTGAGCACGGCCGGGAACTTGGTGGAGGCCACCAGCGACACGGGCGCGCTGGTCCAGCTCTCGGGCGTGCTCAAACGGGTGGCCGTGAAGCTGTCCAAGATCTGCAACGACCTGCGGTTGCTCTCCTCGGGGCCGTTCGCGGGCTTGCAGGAGATCACCTTGCCGCCGGTGCAGCCCGGTTCGTCCATCATGCCGGGCAAGGTCAATCCCGTGATCCCGGAAATGGTCAACCAGGTCTGCTACCAAGTGGTGGGCAACGACGTGTCCGTGACCATGGCCGCGGAATCCGGCCAACTCCAGCTCAACGTGTTCGAGCCGATCATGGCGCTGAACCTGTTCCAGTCCATGGACATGCTGGGCAGGTCGGTACGCATATTCATGGACAAATGCTTGTCCGGCATAGCCGCCAATCCCCGCCGCTGCGCCGAGATGGTGCGGCGTTCCTCGGGCCTGGCCACGGCCCTGGTGCCGTGCCTGGGCTATGAAGGGGCCGCGCGGGTAGCCAAGTTGGCGCAGGCTTCGGGCCGCACGGTCTACGAGGAGGTGCTTGAGGCCGGGTTGCTCAGCGCCGAGGAGATCGACAAGGTCCTTGATCCCGAGGTCATGACCTGCCCGGGCGGGAATGGGATGGATCGCGAGGATAAATAGCAATGCGGGTCGGGCCCCGCCCCAAGCACAGGAGGAACTCATGAAAAGGAACCTGGTCTGTCTTGTTGTACTGGGAATGATGCTGTTGCCCCTGGGCGCGTTTGCCCAGGACCTGGTGGGCGAATGGGTGATCACCGGGACGAGTTGGGGCGCCACGGCCGGGGACACGGATCACGGGGTGGGCACGGGCGACCGGTTCGTCAGCGCCGCCTCGGGCTGGACCCTGTTCATTGAGCAGGTGGAAGAGGGCGCGTTCCACGGCCGGTGGTGCGGTCCCAATATCTGCGAGGACTTGGTGGGTGTGGTGCGCCGCGACGGCAGCTTGCTCATGGCCGACGAGGACAGTACCTTTTTCGGGACCATGTACGGCGAGGACTTGGAGCTGTGCGTGATCGAGCCGGGCGAGAGCTTGCGCATCGCGGCCTGCCGCATGATGCAGCGCAATTGAATTCTTAAGAAGATTGCCTCCAAATGGGCCGGCTCATGTGAGTCGGCTTTTGTTGCGCCTGAGATTTCCCAGGGGATTCCCCTTCAATTCCCTTGCCTTTTCCTTGGTCATTCGCGTAGTTGATGTGCATGGCAAAGCACATTCCACCAATCTGGTCGTGGGGGGCTCGGTGGTTTATGCTGGTGTTTCCGGCTTTGGTTTGGGTCGCTTTCTTTGGGCGGCCTGCATGGGCTCATGAAGAGCAAGGCTTGAACACCAGGTTCCAGGACCCCGTCACCATGGAGCGTATCGTGGTGGCCGTGGGTGAGGACTCAAAGCCCTTTTATTTTCTCGACGAGCAGGGTGAAGCTGCGGGCTGGGTCGTGGACGTCTGGAAGCTGTGGTCCGAGAAGACCGGGATCCCCGTGGAGTTCGTGTCCGTGTCCTTCAGCGAGACCCTGGAGCTGGTCAAGAACGGCCAAGCCGACGCCCACGGCGGCTGCTACTTCAGCGAATCCCGCGACGTGTACCTGGACTACGTGACTCCTGTTTGCGAGGTGGAGACCCATGTCTTCCACCACGTGTCCATTCCGCCCTACACCGACCCTACCGATCTCGCGGCCTACCGGCTCGGCATCATCGAGGGCGACTACGCCATCGACTATTTGACCGGCCTGGGCATGGCCCGGAGCTTTGCCATGTACCCCAGCAACATGGCCCTGTTCGACGCCATTGAGGCCGGTGAGATCAAGGTGTTTGTCAAGGACACGGCCATTGGCTTGAACCTGCTCGAAGAACGGGGCCTGGATCAAGAATTTCTGTATCCCGTTGAAGTGCCGCTGTATTCCAACTATTTCCAGATTGCCGTGCAGCAGGGCAACACGGAGTTGGAAGAGTTCCTGCGCGCGACCATGGACAACATCACCCACGAGGAGCGCGCCGAGATCGCGGCGCGCTGGATGGGAGCCAGGGACTCGGCCTGGATTTCAAAGGCCACGCTCAGGTGGTTGGGAATCGCGGCCAGTGGGTTGCTTCTCTTGTTGCTGGTGTTCATCTACCGCAACCGGGTGCTGCGCCGGGAAGTGGGCCTGCGCCGGGCCAAGGAGCAATTTCTCCAAGCCAGCGAACAGCGTTTCCGGGCCATGGCCGAGGCCACCAACGACGCCACGGTCATGGTCAACGCCAAGGGCGAGTTGCTGTTCTGGAGCGCCGCCGCGGAGAGCATGTTCGGCTATTCGCGGAGCGAGGTCCTGGGCAGGGACCTGCGTTCGCTCATAATTCCGCCTGATGGCGATGATGAGGGCAAGGAGAGCATACCCGGTTTCAACCGCGAGGAGCAAGGAAGCGTCCCCGGGGGCTTGATCGAGTGCCGGGCCCGGCGCAAGGACGGTACCGTGTTTTTCGTTGAAGGAGCCATGGCGGACTTTGAGCTGGAAGGCGACTGGTACGCTGTGGCCAACATCCGCGACATAACCGCGCGCAAACAAGCCGAAGAGGAACTGCGCCTCAATGAAGCAAGGTTCGAGGCCCTCAACCAACTGTGGGGCATGACCACGGCTTCCTTGCAAGAAATTTCCGGATTCGCCATGGAAAGCGCGGTGCGGCTCACGGGCAGCCAGATGGGGTACGTGGCCTTGATGAACGAGGAGCACACCGTGCTCGACATGCATGCCTGGTCGGAAAAGGCCATGCAGGAGTGCAGCCTCTCGGTCAAACCCCTGCACTTTCCCGTGGCCCGGGCCGGGCTCTGGGCCGAGCCCGCGCGGCAAAAACAGGCCGTGGTCACCAATGACTACGCGGCCGAGAACTCCCTGAAAAAGGGCTATCCCAAAGGCCATGTGGACATTGTCCGGCACATGAGCGTGCCCATCCTGGAACACGGCAATGTGGTGCTGGTCGCTGGGGTGGCCAACAAACCGAACGATTACAACGAGTCGGATGTGCGCCAATTGACCCTGCTCATGCAGGGCATGTGGGGCATCCTGCAGCGCAGGAAAACCCGGGCCGAACTCAAGGAGAGCGAGCAGCGTTTCCGCACCTTGGTGGACGACCTGGCCCTGGTGGTCTTTGAGTTCGACCTGAGCACCCGTTTGACCTACGTGAACCGCACGTCCCTGGAGCTCTTCGGCTATGAGCAGGAAGACGTGGACAAGGGGCTGTACGTGGGCAACGTCCTGCATCCCGATGACGGGGAACGGGCCAGGCAGCGCATCGCTGCTTTGTTCGCCGGGAGCGAGCCCGTGCAGGGCGAGGAGTATCGTGGGTTGCGCAGGGACGGCACTTGGTTCCCCATCTCCATCTTCGCCCATGTCTTGCAGCGCGACGGCCGCCCCGTGGGGGTTCGCGGCGTGATCATCGACATGACCAAGCTCAAGGAAGCCGAGGAGAAGCTGACCCTGGCCAAGGAAATGGCCGAGACCGCCAGCCGCTCCAAGTCCGAGTTTTTGGCCACGGTGAGCCATGAGATCCGCACTCCCCTGACCACGATCCGGGGCATTGCCGACCTGCTGCTCACCAAGCGCGAACTGGCCGAGGACGTGGAAGAGCCCCTGCGCAAGCTGCGCGGAGCCGGCGACCGCTTGCAGACCCTGATCAACGAGGTCCTGGACATCTCCAAGATCGAGGCGGGCAAGATCGAACTGGTGCGCGAGAATTTTTCCCTGGGCGAATTGGTCGCGTCCGTGTTGGACATGTTCCGGGTGCGGGCCGCGGAAAAGGGCCTCGCCCTGGAATGCCGCATCGGCCCGGACGTGCCCGAGGCGAGTTGGGGCAGCCCCTACCGCATCGGTCAGATCGTGACCAACCTCATGGACAACGCCCTTAAGTTCACGGAGACCGGGGCCATCACGGTCACGGTCTCGGCCTGGGACAGTGGAGTCGAAGTCAGCGTCGCGGACACGGGCTTGGGGTTGGCCCCGGATAAGCTGGAGACCATTTTCAACCCCTATATCCAGGCCGACGGCCTGGTGCCCCGCCGCTTCGGGGGCACGGGTTTGGGCCTGGCCATCTGCAAGATGCTGGCGAAGCTCATGCATGGCGAGATCGGCGTGAGTTCCGAGGAGGGCCGAGGCTCGACCTTTACCCTGCGCTTGCCCTTGGAGCCGGCCCGGCACGGCATGGGCCGCATGCAGGACGTGGCCGAGGTCGTGGAATTGCCGCCCCTGCGCATCCTGCTGGTGGAGGACGAAACCGCGAACCTGGAAATTGCCCAGGCCTTTCTCAGCGACGAGGGACACCGGGTGACCACGGCCTCCAACGGTGTGGAGGCTGTGCAGGCTTTTGAGGGCGGTGAATTCGACGTGGTGCTCATGGACATCCAGATGCCGGAGATGGACGGGCTGCAAGCCACCCGGGCCATCCGCGAACTGGAGCAGACCAGGGGGCTGGACCGGACGCCGATCATCGCCCTTACCGCCGACGCCATCAAGGAACGGGTCCAGGAGCACCTCAAGGCGGATATGGACGGCTGCGAGTTCAAGCCCTTTGATTTTCCCAGTTTGTTTCGGACCATGGGCCAGGTTTTGGCCTACAGTCATGCCAGGCCTGGTGACGCAGGGCCCATTGATGGAGACTTCGTGGTCGCGCCCGGCCCTTGGGCCGCGGAGCCGGGCTTTCGGGAGTCCCTGTCCGAGGCGGCGGGTTTCGACGCCATGGCCTTGCTGGATATGGACACGGCCCTGGCCGCGCTCAAGCCCGAGCATTGGCGGCTGGGCGCGGAAGCCTTTGTGCAGGACACACCCGCCCTGGTGCAGGATATCCTCGCCACGGGCGGCAATGGGGATATGAAGGGCCTGGCTCGTTTGGCGCACCGCCTCAAGGGCTCTGCCGCGAACCTGGCTGCCAGCCGGTTGAGCGTTCTGGCCCGGGCCCTGGAAAGCGCCGGGGACAACGGCGAAGCCGAACGCTGCAGCGAGTTGCTCGGCTATGTGGAGCCGGTCTGGCAAGCCACGCACAAGGCCTTGCGCGAAGAGATCGCCAACCTTTCCTAGCTTATGATTTCCACCTTGCCCTGATTCGCTGAATTAGGGTACTCATGCTCTATCCCATCATTTTCAGCCGAGGAGGACGCCATGGCCCAGGTCAAGTCCGCAACCCCTCGTATATGGTTTGCCGTGCTGCTGGCCGCGGCGCTGCTTCTTGTGGCCTGCAACGCCAAGCAGACGGCGGTGTCCGCCTATTCCCGGGGCTCGTACCAGGAAGCGGCCACGTATTTCAGCCGACATCTCCAGGAAAATCCGACTGACGCCGAGGCCCTGCACGGTCTGGGCAGCAGCCTTCTCCACATGGAGCAATACGAGGACGCGGCCTGGGCATTGCTGGTGGCGCTCAGGCTTGATCCCACGAATGTGGACGCGGCCCGGGAGCTGGCCTTGGCCCTGTACGGCGCGGGCGACGTGCTCGGTGCCGCTGACGTGATCGAACTCTTGCCCTATCTCGATGCTGCCGGTGAATACGGGGTAGACGGAGCCTACATGGTTGAGCTGGCCCTGTGGCTCAGGCTGGGCGAATACCGCGACCGGGCCTGGGTGGAACTGCTCCTGGACGGCGACTTGAGCCGGCGGCCCACGGTCCAGGGCCGGGTCCTGGTGCCCTTGTACCGGGACACCTCCTCCGTGCCTCCTGCGGATCAGTATTCCATGGCCCGCTACCGGCTGGCGTTGACCTGGCGCTTCATCGACATCCTCGCGGCCCAGGGCGTGGACGTGGTGCCCTTTGAGCGGATGGTCACCTACCACGACCTGATGGGCCTTTCCTTGGACGAATCGCCCACCCCGGCCCAGGCCCTGGTGCTGGCCAGGCTCGCGGGCGCGGAATACGTGCTGGACTGGGAGATGGGCAGCAACTCGCCCACGGTGGACGTCAAGGTGACCACGCGCATTATGGCCAGCGACTTGCCCCCGCCCGGCAGCAGTTCCATCATGGATGTGTGGGACAGTGAGCTCGACGCCGCCATGGGAACCCTCCCGCTGCAAGGGGGGAGCATGAGTGAGCCTTCCATTTCCTTGCAAGATGCGTTGTTATGGGACAGCGACCTCGAGCGGAACGCGGCCTCGGATATTTCGCTTTCAGAGGCCCCGCAGGTTGTTTCCCCGGCGCAGGAAGCAGGGATGCTGTCGGACTTCTACCGGGTGCATCCAATTGCGGATGTCAGGCCATTAGGCCTGGAAGGGTACGGCCCTCAGGGCGGCGTTGATTTCCGTGAAGAGCCCTTTGACGACTTCCCCTCCCAACCGTCTCGACCCCAGGGCCAATTAGACAAGGCCGCCGGCCTGGGCGAGAACACCGGCGTCTTGTTGTGGACCCTGGATCAACTGCCCCCGGAGCAGCGGCAAAATTTTGTCCGGGCCTTTTCCCTTTCCGTGGGCTCCCTGGTTGATTCCCATGTGGCCGTGTCCAGTCCTGGAGACGCGCCTGCTCCCTGGTCGGTACAGGGCCAGCCCTTGGTGGACTACGAGACCTGGCTCGGACAGGCGGGCTGGAACGTGGCCGGAATCGTGGGCAATGACCCGGACAAGCTCCATCGCGTGGGATCGCGGCAGGGCGGCCGGGCGTGCCTGGGATGTATCCTGACCTGGATGGAGGTTCCCAGCGAGGAACTGGTGAATGAACTCCACCTAGTGGGAGCGGGGTTCGGAGTCACGGAATCTCCCGTGGCGGCTGACACGGACATGCAAAACCAGGACGACGTGGCCGTCATTCAGGCCCCGGGAGTTCAGTTGGATGGACCTGCTGTGCTGCAAGGCTTGGACATGGCCGAGGACCGGCTGGGGGCCTACGTGGTCTGCCGCTCGGGCGGGGATTGCCCGCCGTCCGCCGAGGAGTTCCGCAACCTGGGGCCCCCGCGCTTTCCCGTGGAACTGCTGGACAGCCAGGGATTCGACACGGAGCAGGCAACCCAGGCCTTGGAGGATGCGGCCCAGGAACTGTACGAGGGATTCAAAGGGATGGAAGGATTCAACACCGAGTCCAACGGCTTCGCGTGGAATCCCTTTGCAAGGGCGCTCAATTTCATGGCCCGGTTCGATACGGCGATCTGCGCTGGCATGGTCTGCGGGCAGTTCAGGGCGCCCGCGACCCAAGACGCGGGCCATGGTTCCGGCGGCATCGAGAGTTTGCGCGGCGATTCCTGTCCCTGATCCCGGCGGCGCGGGCAGGACTCGGGATATGCTGTAATCCGACAAAGACTTACGATTCGCTCCTGCGTTTTTGGTGACGTATTGCTCGGAAGCATTACTATGTGCTAGAGGGACAGTAAGCGCATATACCTGAAACGAAGGAATGCCGCCATGAAACTGTTCAAGACGATTCGCTTCAGACTGCTTGTGTACATCGGCTTGTTTTTTCTCGCCCTGCTCCTCATCCAGTCCTATCTCGAGTACAACGACCGCATCGATATGGTCTTGAGGTACGGGGAGGCCCTGGCCGAAGCCCAGTATTTTCCGGTCCGGGAAATGATCGAAAACAATGTGGGCGATGGGGAGCTGTTTGTCACCGACGAGATGCTCATGGGCCTGAAGGAGCAATACGGCTTCAACATTTCCGTGGTGGTTCCCGAGGGGGACGGCTTTGTTTATTTTGCCAAGACGCACGACCTGACCATTCCCGAGAAAATGTTTCCCTGGCTGACCAAGGTCATGCAGGCCGACACGCCCCTTTTTCGCCGCGTGTACAAGAACAACAAGGAACTCATAACGTATTACACGCAACTGCGTGACATAAACGGGGAGGTCATCGGCGTGGTGGCCATTCCCAAGGACATTACCCCGGACTTGGCCAAGTTGCGTACGGACGAGGTCTATTCGGTGCTGCGCGGCCTGGGCATCCTGCTGATCGTTTTTTTCGGCATATTTCTCATTGTCACCCGCTGGGTGAACAAGCCCCTGCAGCAGTGTTTGGCAAGCATGGCCGAGGTGCGAGCAGGCAACTACAGTCTGCGCATGGGCAACCACCCCATGGAGATCGGCAGGCTGGCGCGGGGGGTCAACTCCTTGCTCGACGCGGTGGAGAGCGCGTTCGCCAGGGTCGAGGAAGAAAAGGAAAACGCCCGGGAACAGGCCCAGCGCGTCCAGGAGGCCTTGGCCCTGGCCAATGAGCAAAAGGGCCAAGTCATGCAGTTCGTGGAGACCCGGAGCGGCATGGCGCGGCACATCGCCTCCATTGCGGACCGTTTGTCCGAATCCACACAAGGCTTGGCCGAGCAGGTCGACAAGTCGCACAGGGGCTCGTTGGAACAGCAGGAGCAGTCCGCGTCCCTGGCCTCGGCCATGGCCCAGATGAACGCCACGGTCCTGGAAGTGGCGCGCAACGCCTCGGAAACAGCCCGCAATGCCGAGGAAAGCAAGGAAAAGGCCGGGCTGGGAGCTGATGAAGTCAGGGAAATCGTGTCCGGCATCCGAGTGGCCGAGAGCAAGGCCCAAGAATTGAGCGCGGGCATGGACGAGTTGGAGATTCTGGCGCAGAACATCGGGAACATCTTGACCGTGATCACGGACATCGCGGACCAGACCAACCTGCTGGCCCTGAACGCGGCCATTGAGGCGGCTCGGGCAGGCGAGGCGGGCCGGGGTTTCGCCGTGGTTGCCGATGAGGTGCGCAAGCTCGCGGAAAAGACCATGCACGCCACCAAGGAAGTGGAGGAGGCCGTGTCCCGCATCTCCAGTGAAACCGGACGCAGCGCGGAGCACACCAGGGCGGTCGTGGAGGCCGTGGCCGCGGGCGCGGAACTGGCCGACAAGTCGGGCCAGGTGTTGGAGGAAATCGTGCACATTGCCGTGACCACGTCGGAGCAAGTGCAGTCAATCGCGGCCTCGGCCCAGGAACAATCCGCCACCAGCGACGAAATCAACAACGCCGCCGGGAGCATCAATTCCATCGCCATGGACAACGCCGAGTCCATGTCCTTCAGCAACCGGGCCGTGGAGGAACTGGGCGGCCTGGTCCAGGAACTGCGGGACATGATCGAGGAGATGGCCGCCTTGGCCCGGGACAAGGAGGCTTCGGAGGAGAGCGAGCAGGGATGACGCCTAGCTGGTCCAGGCAAAAAACCCATTGCCAAATGGACCATATGGGAGGATACTCTTAGTTAGGGAAAATCCTTTGCGGGGCAAAACCAAGGAGGCGCCATGAGCGAGGCGGCAGTCGCGAGTGGAGGCGAGGTCCGGATCGAGGGCCCGGTGGCCCTGTGGGAAGCCAAGGGAGACTTTTTTTCCGACGCCCTGAGCCTGGGCCGCAAGGAACGCATCTTTGACCAGCTCAACACCATCGACAACAACCCGGAGGTGAGCGTCCTGCTCATTGCCGTATCCGGGGCAAACGCGGGCCACGACAAGTACGTGGACTTTTTCTCCAGGCAACTGGCGGGCAGGGACGTGAACCGTTTCGTGAACATGTTGGCCCAGCTCGCGGCCAGGATCATGTCCATGAACACTTTTGTGGTCCAGCTCAGCCACGGGGACTTGTTCACGGCCATGCTCGGCCTGTCCATGTTCTGCGACTACCGGTTGGCCACGGAAGAAGCCCGATTCCACAACGTTTTCCAAGACGTGAAGGCAACGCCCCTGGGCGGCCTGCCCTTTTTCCTGGTGGAGCGGGTGGGCAAGGGCAGGGCCTATGAGCTCCTGCTCCTGGGCGACGCCATCAACGCGCGCCAGGCCAGGGACTGTGGTTTGGTGGACCGGATCATCCCCAGCGAGGACAGGATCGGGCAGGCCCTTGAGGTGGTTCGCCGCTTCGGGGAACTGGACCAGAACACCCTGCTCAAGATGAAGTCCCTGGTCAATTCGTCCCATGAATGCGCGTTGCAGTACTGCGAAAAGGAGAGCCGGGTCTTTGTGAGCAACTTCCTTATGAGTTGAGGCCGGTCTGGGTAAGACCCTGATTCCAGAGAAGTTTTTCACCTGCGCCCGCAGGCCCTTGGGCCTGGGGGCGCAGGTGTGTTGGGCTTCGGCTTCCCCCGTCATGCGCGGGAAGTCGAAGCCCGAAGAGTCTGTGGCGCCTGGGTCCTCTTCAAGCAGGCCATGGAGGAAAGCCGTCAGTTGGGATGACCATCCCCAAGCGTTTACAGCAGGACCCAGACGGGCATGAGCTCGACTCGCCCCAAGCTCGGCAGCCGCATCTGGCGAAGAAAGCGATTAGGGTGTCGTTGCGTTCAGCAATCCCTCGCCTTCAAGAAAGGTCAGGATTGTTGCCAGGCTTTGCTCAACGGTCTCTTTGCCCGTGCGCACGTGAACCTCCGGGGAACGGGGGTGTTCGTAAGGATCTGAGATGCCGGTGAAATTGGCAATCTCCCCTTGAAGGGCCTTTTTGTAGAGCCCTTTGGGGTCCCGGGCGATGAGCGTGTCCAAGTCGCAATCGCAAAAGACCTCGATGTAGCGGCCAATGTGGTCCCGGTTGTGCTCGCGGGACTGGGCGTAAGGCGCGATGGCCGCCACCACGCAAATCACGCCGTGCTTGTTGAGCATCTGGGTGAAAAAGCCGATGCGCCGTACGTTCATGTCCCGGGCGGCCTGGGAAAAGCCCAACTCCTGGCTGAAGTTCTTGCGGATCACGTCCCCATCGAGATGTTCGGCGGCCCGGCCGCGCTTGATGAGTTCCTCGAAGACCAGAGTCGAGAGGGTGGTTTTGCCCGAGCCGGACATGCCGGTGAACCAGATGGTGTAGCTCATAGGAATAGTAGCTCATGTGAAAAGTTTACACGAGAGGTACGCCAACAAAGCGGTCCTATCCCCAGGTCGGCCTTGCCGTCAAATCCGGCCAAGCAGTTCCGGGGGCGGGCTCCTTTGCCTGAAAATCCTCGGGAAATCAGGTTCTGTGCGTTGCCCGATGGTCTTCGCGCCGGCAAGAGGACCCCGGGATGGGAGATGGGAGCCCCTCCATTGCAGGGCAAAGGCATAGGGGAACCAGCATGAGGGTTTGTGAAAGGGAAGCGGGATTTATTGGGCAAGGGTGACATTAGCCGTAAAACAAGGCATAATAAGAAGAGTATTCTTTTCACATAACCAAGCCGTATTTTTATCCCCGAGACGTCGCGGGACAACAGGACGAGTCCGGTCCTTGAGCCGCATATTCCCTCAAACAGGAGGCTGACATGCGCCGTAAAGTACCCCCCGTGTTGATCCTGGCCCTGCCCCTGGCGGTCATGCTGATGTACATGGCCGCGCCTTCCCTGGCCGTGGCCGAAGAAGGCCCGACCAACTCCGAACTCACCAATGCCGAGCACTTCCTGGAAAAGCTCGAGGCGCATGTGGTGCGAGCCGGAGGAAAACCCTTTGAAATGACCTACGACGACAACGAGGCCTTGCGCAGGGTGCGCGAGCTCAAGGAAAAGTACCCGGACGATCCCCAAGTCGAGGAGATGTTCCAGCGGGTGCGCGTGGCGATTATGGCCAGCAAGGGCGACTACATTGAAATCACGGACGAGATCTTGGCCTACCGCCAGATGGAGGCGGAATTGGTGGAGCGGGTCGCGGCCGTGGCCGACGAGCAATGGCAATCCATTCTCGGGGATGTGGCTGCCTCGGGCGGAGAGGTCATGGAAGCCTGGCCTTGCCCCGACCCCATGGAGACCGACCCCAACGCCACCATCGGCAAGTACGTGCTGCTCGACGATTTCCGCTATCCAGACAATGAGTTCACGGACATGGGCGGCCAGTTCGTGCACATTGGCGCGGGCGCGCGGGGCTGGTATTTCGTGCGGCTGTCCACCCGGGCCTGGCTTGGGGCCTATGAAGCGCTCAAGCGCTACCGCCGCCAGGTGAGCCAGGAGACCCCCATCCCCTGGACCGTGCTGGGCCGCATCGACACGGTGTCCCTGCTCATTCCCCAAGCAGGCGAGGAACGCACCATGAGCCCCCAGTTCGGCTGGGTGGTCACGCCCGTGGCCATCAACGTGGGCGGCTTGGTGGTGTCCTGGGCCGATCCCGAGCACGAGTTGGGCGGCGAGTACTCGGCCGAGGCCGGGCTCCAGGAGCTCAAATGGGACATGTACACCTATACGGAAGTTCCCGACGACGTGGAGCCTGAGCAGCTTGTGGAAATATTCGCCACGGCCATCAAGGAAAAGAACTGGGACCTGTACCTGGAATGCATTGATCCGGCGCGGAGGGCCACGCCCACGGCCATCCAGCGTTTGCAGTACTTCTACGACAACAACCTGGAGCGCTACCGCCGCTGGTACGTGTATGTCCAAGTCATGGAAGGCTATGAGATCGACGTGATCAAGGGCACGATCATCGAGGAAGGCTCCATGGAGGACTTTTTCCTGGACGAGGGCCAGCAGGAGACCATTGCGGGCCGCGACCAGGAGATCGTTGAGCAGGCCCTGGTGGAGATCCGCACCTACGACGAGAACGGGCAGCAGAGCGCGTTCCCCAAGGACGTGACGCTGAGGCGCTACAATGGCGGCCGTTGGTACATCGCGGCTGGATATCCGCTTTAGGCGGGTGCGGTCATGAAACGACCATGCGCCGTATTAACGCTTGCCGCCGCGCTCGTGGCGTTGGCGGCCATGTGGGGCGGCGTTGCTCTGGCCCAGGGAGTCGATCTTGGGCCGGAGGAACACCGTATCTGCATGGCCTTGCAGGATGACGCGGGCAGGACCCAATGCCTGGAATACTACGAGGCCAAGGAAGCCGCCATGAACCGGGCGCTGGACCTGATCAGGGACGGCATGCTCATTGAGCCTGGCCAGGAGGAGTTGCTGGCCACGGTGAACATGGAAATCCAAGCGGTGCATTTGGAATTGACCGAGCTTACTGCCCAGTTGCAGGATTTGCTCAAAGCTCGCCAATGGACCGACGATCTGGAAGCAGCCATCCGGCAGGAGGGCGAGGACGCGCTCCACGCCGCCGAGTACTGGGGGAACATGGCCTATGTCTTTACCATGCTGTTCCAGGACGTGTACGTCTTGGACTCCGCCACCCAGGAGTTCCACGCCAAGGAGGAACGGCTATTGGAGTTGGCCGGGGAATTGGCCCGCGACTACCGCGAAGCAGTGGACGTCGCGGGAGGAGATTCCAGAAACCTCCAAGCCCTTGCCTGTGATGATTTCTCCACAAGTTGCTTTAAGGCCGCGAGCATTCAGTACACCCTGATCGAGATGGACACCCAACTGACCATTGCCACGGAAACCATCCGGAACAACTCGAACACGTACGACTCCATGCTGCAGACCGCCTTGCAAGCCAGGGAACTTCTGCCCGAGGAATGGTTGTTGGAGACGTATGTCGAGCGTGAATTCGACATCCTGCTGCAAGACCGCGAAACCGCGCAAATCGGTTTTGAGGCTTGCCGGAAAGTCATGCAGGACCAGACCGTGCTGCAGGAAGCGGGTGAGCCCTTCAGCCATACGGGATTCGACAGGATCGACGACGAGTTCCGCTACATGGAGGACGAGTTATGCGCGTATTGACGCACAGTCTTCATACCTGCGGCTTGGGGAGCGATTTGTCCCGGCCACGGAAAGGACGTCGGACGGCCGCGGCGTGCCGTGCCATGTGGGTGCTCGTGATCATGGCCTGCTTGGCCTGTTTGGCGGGTGCGGGTGTCCCGGCCCAGGCCCAGGACGTGGTGCTGGGCCCCGAGCAGCGCCGCATCTGCCGGGAACTGCCGTCCAACAGGGTCTTGGAATCCTGTGAAGTATACTACGATTACAAGCAGGACCTCATGAACGAGGTGCTCGCGACCTTTATCAACGCCATTTTCCTGGAGGCGGGCAAAGAGGAGCTCAAGGCAACGGTCCATCAAGACATCATCGCCTTGAACAGCGAGTTGGATCAGCTCGCCACCTTGCTCATCGACGCCCAGGAAGTCACGGACAACGTTTACGCGGCCTTGGAAGCCGAGGAGAGGGACACGGTCATCGCAGCCGAGTATTGGGCCAACGAGTGCTTGATCGCCACCATGCTCAACCAGGACGAGATGACCTTGGCCGAGGCGGTCAAGGACTACTACGAGAAGGTGACCACACTCAGGGGCTTGGCCGGCGGCATGGCCGACGCCTTTCAGGAGGCCGAGCAAGAATTGACCAGCGGCCTGCTTGCCCCGGAGGCAGCCAACCTGTGCTTTTCATTCGCGCCATACGTGGCCCAAGCCGCGACCATGCAATATGTTGTGAGCCAGATGTACGACCAACTGCTGGATACGGTTGCCGCATCGGAAGCCCTCAGGGACAAGTACGATGCTCTATTTGACCAGAATTCGGGAATTTACGCGCAGCTCCATCCGGAGTGGGAGTTGGAGGATGACCCTGGGCTCCTCATAACAGCGATGTTCGATGACCACCAAGCAACCCTGGACGAGGTCGTGGCCTTGCAGCGGGAAATCGAGACCAATGC
>QZKZ01000027.1 GCA_004796465.1 Desulfovibrio sp. | reverse complement strand
GATAAATGGAGAAGAGTTTACATGTGAAAAAGCCGGGGTCCATTTGGAGACATTTGAGGACCTGACCGTAACCATTGAGTCCTTGGGCTCCCGCACGTGCCTCATCACCGCCATTGCAACGGGATCGCCCAGCCCTTCCACGGCAACGTGGTCGTATTGAAGTGCTCCTCGGACAACTGCAAGAGCAAGCCCACACAACACTTCCGCCGCCCAAGGATACTCCAGGGCGGCGTTTCACTTTGCCGGAAGGCCTCCTGCCAAAAGAACAGAGGTGCCGCAGAATAAGGAAGCTTTGCGGCCAGGCCGCCATGGACATATCAAGGCCGGAAATCCGGCCTCCCCCAACTCAGTCCTGGACCTCGGCCTTGAGAAAGTTGTGCTTGCCGCCCTTGGTCGGATTTTTCTTGCACACCTCCGAACGGATACGAACTTCGCGGGACAGGCATTCCTCGCAGTACAACTTGCGGCAATACTGGCACAATCTAAGGTTTTCGCGAGCTCCACACTCCGCGCAACCACCGGTAAGGGCGTTCACCATGTCGCCCAGAACCTTGAATATGGGCATTGGATCGCTCCTTTGCGAGAATTCTCCCGATCTTGGGAAAGAGCCAATTTGTAATGTGTATGCCCGAGATCATTGAAAAAGGCAAGACCCGATCCCCCTGGACTTCCCGCGGCCCGCAAGGAATGCTATGGAGAATCCTTCACTTACGAACCTTCCGGGAGGCCTGATTCGTTATGACCGAACGCCAAGCCTACGAACTGCTGCAATTGGACAGCCGCGAAACTTCCCTGCTCGCCTCCACGGCCGCGCTTCTTGGTTGGGACCAATCCACCATGATTCCCCCGGCCGGACATGGCCACCGCGCCGAGCAATTATCCCTGCTCTCGGGCCTCATCCATGAACGCCTGGTGAATCCCCGCCGCGAAGAATGGCTGGCCCGGGTGGAAGGTTCCGGCTTGACCAAGGACCTGCACAGCGCCGAGGCCGCCAACATCAGGGAATGGCGGCGGAGCTTTGACCGGGCCGTGAAGCTTCCCACACGGCTGGCCGTGGAGTTGGCCAAGGCTGCTTCCCTGGCCCAAGCCGCATGGGAAAAAGCCAGGCCTGAAAACGACTGGCATACTTTTCTGCCGCATGTGGAGACCTTGTTCCGCCTCAAACGCGAGGAAGCCGAAGCCGTGGGGTACGAGCACGAACCTTACGACGCCCTGCTCGACGTGTACGAACCCGGTGAAACCGCGGCTTCCCTTGCTCCGCTGTTTTCCGCCTTGGGCCGGAGCTTGGCCGCGCTTTTGGAACAAATAATCGCGGCCAACCAGTCGGACCTTGACCGGGGCAAGCTCATGCAGGGGCATGACTCCCAAGCCCAAGAAGCCCTGGTTCGCGAAATCGTCAGGGACCTGGGATTCGACTTTTCCTCGGGACGCCTGGATATCTCTGCCCACCCCTTTTCCACCACCATAGGCCCGGGAGATGCGCGCATCACGGTGCGTTACCAGAAAGCCGACTTGGTGGACGGCTTGTTCGGAGCCATCCATGAAACCGGGCATGCCCTCTACGAAATGGGCTTACCCACTGAGCATTGGGGTTCCCCTGCCGGAGAATCCGTTTCCCTGGGCGTGCACGAATCCCAATCCCGTTTGTGGGAAAACTTTGTGGGCCGCTCCCAGGGTTTTGTCCGCTATCTCCTGCCCTTGGTGAAAACCCATCTCCCGGGCACTGACTCGGCCACCCACCGTGAACTTTACCGGGCCGTGAATGTGGTCTCGCCGAGCCTGATCCGCACCGAGGCTGACGAGGTCACTTACAACCTGCACGTGATCCTGCGTTTTGAGCTGGAAACAGCCTTGCTTCGCGGCGACTTGGCCGTAAAGGACTTGCCCGGAGCGTGGGATGAAAAAATGCAGCACTACTTGGGGATCACGCCTCCAGATCCGGCCCGGGGATGCATGCAGGATGTGCACTGGGCAGCAGGGCTCATCGGCTACTTCCCCACCTACACCCTGGGCAACCTGTATGCAGCGCACTTGTTCGCGGCCGCGCAGCGAGATCTGGGAGACCTTGACCAGGCGCTAAGCCAAGGGGAATTCCTTCCCCTGCTTGAGTGGTTGCGTACGAACATCCATGCCCACGGCATGCGCTTTAGCCCCAGAGAGTTGATACGGCGGGCCTCGGGCGAGGACTTGAATCCGGAGCGGCTTCTGACGTATCTAGAAGCGAAATTTGCACAGGTGTATGACCTCTAGTCAATGAGCCCACATGTCCTCAAGCGATTTGAAATACTACAAGGCCCTGTACCGGCTGCTCATGGTGACGGCTGCGGCTGACAAGGAATTCTCCATGGAGGAGAACGAGTACATCGCCGTGGTTGTCAGCAAGATATTCGGCGACACCGCGGTCTCCTCTGAGTTCATTGCGTCCATGAGCCGGGAGTTCGAGGTGGCGATCAAGACGCGCAAGGCCTTTACCCAACGCTACTTTGACCGCCAGGCCCAGCTCCTCGCGCAAATGAGCGAGGAGTCCAAAGAACAAGTCCTGCAGGTACTCACCGACCTCAGTGAAGCGGACGGCCGTTCGACCTATCGCGAGCACTACCTCATCGACAAGCTCAAACAGGCATTTTCATCCTAACTCCTTGTTTTCTCGCCCCATCTCTGGACGTACCGGCCAGTCCCTTAGTTGCGCACACCAACAATGCAAGATCGTATCGGACGTACACGGTCGGTTCACATTGATGCTGTTCAACGAAGCCGATACCTTGAGCTGGATGGAATGAGGCATAATGTGCTATTCTCAAACACAGCCGTATGAATGAGTCAGGGGTCACACTTATCTCACAGGATCACGCCATGAGCGAACTGGAGCAAGCCCGGTCTCGAATCCTTGAGCTGGAAAAAGAGCTTGCTGAGAGCAAAAATCGTTTCCGCGTCCTTTTTGACGGAATGGAGGACTCGGTCGTTATATTCGAAATCTTGCCCCACGGTGGCCGGGGGCCGATCCGCGACGTCAATGAAGCCATGTGCAGGAGGTTGGGCTATACCCGCGAGGAACTCCTGGCCATGACCGTGGAAGATATCGACGCACCGGAGTCAGTCTCCACACGGCCCAGCGTTGACGCCCGCTTTGCCTCCACGTCCTCCGCTCGGTTCGAAGTCATCCATGTGGCCAAGGACGGCACGCGCATTCCCGTGGAGGTCAGCGCCCGCAAGTTTGATTATTATGGGACCCCCATGGTGATCAGCATCGTCCGGGACATTTCCGCGCGCAAACAAACCGAGTCTCTGCAAGAGGGGCACCTGCTGCAACTGGAGCAGGAGGTCGAAGAACACACTCGCCTGCTGAGCCGGACCAACGAGCAGTTGACCCGGGAAATCCGCGAACGCAAAACAGCGGACAAACACGCACGCAAGGCGGAAGCCAACATCAGGGCCTTGCTGGACGCAAGCCCCCAATCCATTGTCCTGCTTGAGCCGGACGGAAAGATCATCGACGCCAACAAAACAGCCTCCGAGCAACTTGGGCTTCGGCTTGACGAGCTTGTGGGCGAAACCATCCATCCCCATCTCCCTGCCAATATTTCTGCTATTTTTGCCAAGAATATCAACTTGCTACTTGCAACATCTCAATCGACAGCGGCAACCACCGAGCATAACGGAACGACACTCACGCATAACTTTTTTCCTATTGGAGAAAATGAGAGCGTTTCCCATGTGGCGATCTACACCGAGGACGTTACTCGCTGGACACAGGCCCAGTCAGCGCTTGAGGAAAGCGAACACCGTTTCAGGACCCTGGTCGACGGCCTCGATATGGTGGCGGTGCAAGGCTACGACCAGGATCGGCGAGTCATCTACTGGAACTCGGCAAGTGAACGGCTGTATGGCTACTCCCGGGACGAGGCCATGGGTGGCTTGTTGGAGGAGCTGATCATTCCGGAGCACATGCACGACCTCGTCATCGAGCTGACCAAGGATTGGGTGGAGCGGGATGTTGCCATCCCTGCTGCCGAACTCGAACTCAAGCACAAGGACGGCTCAGGAGTCCCGGTGTATTCCTCCCATGTCATGCAGACCAATTCCCAGGGACACAAGGAAATGTACTGCGTGGACATTGACCTGAGCGAGATCAAGGAGGCCCATGCCCAATTGGTGCGGGCCAAGGAGCAAGCGGAAAGCGCCAACAAGGCCAAATCCCTGTTTCTGGCCAACATGAGCCATGAACTACGCACTCCCCTCAACGGCATCATGGGCATGCTCCAGCTCATGCAGACCACTTCCCTGAGCCAGGAGCAAAACGAATATTCCCAAGCCGCCATCCATTCTTCCCAACGACTCACCAGGCTGCTTTCGGATATCCTTGACTTGTCCAGGGTTGAGGCAGGCAAGTTGAGCATCCAATCCGTGCCCTTTGATCCCATGGAACCCTTGCGCCAGGTCCAGGACCTGTTCGCCCCCGCGGTCAGGCAATCCGGCCTGAGCCTGATCTGCCACACGGACCCCAAGCTTCCTTCCATGGTTCTGGGTGACGTGACCCGTTTACAGCAAGTGCTCAACAATTTGGTGGGCAACGCCTTCAAGTTCACTTCCAGCGGGGGCGTATTCCTGGAAGCAAGCCTTCTGCCTTCATCCACTCCCAACGTGGCTTGGATTTTGTTCGTGGTGTCGGATACGGGCATCGGTATTCCCGAAGACCGCGTGGGCGCGCTCTTCGAATCCTTTACCCAGGTCAAGGACGCCTATACCCGCTCGGACCAAGGCGCTGGACTTGGCCTGTCCATTTGCAAACACCTCATCCTGCTCATGGGCGGCAGCCTGTGCATTGACAGCCAGATAGGCCAGGGCACTTCAGTGCATTTTTCCCTGCCCCTTGGCCTGGCCCACCCCGTGCCGGAGGCCCTTCCCCATGAAGACACGGTCCTGGCCCATGACCTCGGCAAGGAAGCATGCCGGGTTCTTCTGGTCGAGGACGACCGGGTCAGCACCATTGCAGCCACACGGCTTCTGGAAAAAGCGAATTGCCGGGTCACTGCCGTGTCCGACGGCAAGCAAGCCTTGGACGTATTACGCACCAAGCCCTATGACGTGGTGCTCATGGACGTGCAGTTGCCGGTGATGAACGGCGTGGAAACCACCCTGGCCATCCGCAAGGGCAAGGCAGGCAAGGAGAACATAGCTGTCCCCATCATCGCCCTGACCGCCTACGCCATGTCCGGCGACAAGGAAGCCCTGCTGCTGGCGGGCATGGACGATTACTTGCCCAAGCCCATTGAGCTTGCCGCTCTGCAGCAAAAACTACAATCCGTGGTCCGCCGGGAATCATGACCAACGAAGCCGGGTGTGGACTGTTCCACACCCGGCTTGTCTTGCGTCAGCCCTTCCAAGGGAACCGCACTATGATGCGGCCTGGGCTTCCCTCTTGTTGATAAAATGATCGGCCGGCGGTTTTTGGCGTTTGCCCGCCCCAAAGGAGATGGAATCCGTGGGGCACACGCCCATGCACGTGCCGCAGGAAAAACAGTCGGGGATCACGGCTTTGTCCCGCTTGAGAATAGCGGACATGACCGTGGACGGGCAGGCCTTGGCGCAGGCCTCACAGGCAATGCAGGTTTCATAATTAACCTTGATCTTGGCCAGGGAAATCTTCTCCACAAGCCAGCCCACCAGGCCAAAGGGACAAAAGAAGTGGCACCAGGGCCGGTACACGAACAGGCTGAGCACGAGCAGCGCGCCGATGACGGCTATGCCGTACCACAACAGGACCAAGGGTTTGTAAATCTTAAAGGGGTCGTAGAATTCAATGATGTCCACGGCCCACAGCACGGCGGCTACGGTAAAAGCGGCCAGAAAGAGCACGCGCACCGTGTTGCTGAACAAAAAGGACGGCTTGTATTGGGGGAAAATGCCCTTGCTGTCCTTGGCGTTCCTGTTCAAACGAAAGATCATGTCCTGCAGCACGCCGAATTGGCAGCCCCAGGAGCAAATGAACTTGTTGGCCAGGAACACGATGAGCAAGAACACGCCCAAGGCGATCATGCGCGGCGGAAAGACCACCTTGGACACGGCAAAGAGGTGGATGGCGTCCTTAACCGTGCCCATGGGACTGGGATCCGCGCCCAAGACAACGCCGAACACGGCAATGGCAAGCAAATACAAGAACTTGCGCATGAGCGGTGTGACCTTTTCCCCGCGCAGCAGGAAAAACACCGCAATGAGAAAAGCGAACCACAGGCCGAACTTAATCAGAATCTTTCGCCAATCCTTGGACTCGTGTTCAGCCTCCAGGACGCGGGCCTGATTCACTTTTTCCTGGATTTGCTCAGTAGTCAGGTTGAAGTCGGCCAAGGGCTTTTCCAGGTCCCCCTGCCCGGCCAGACCGAATAATTCCTTGAGGATTGGTCCTTCCAGGCCATTGGCCTCTCCGAATTGTCCGACCGTCATGCCCTCCTCGATCACCACCTGGGTTGGCGGGGGAATCTCCTCGGACTTTTGCACCCATAGTTGAGTCGAAAGAATGGACAGCCCCACCACCGCACCGACTAGAACTACGAACCACACCAGCACCAAGGGTTTGTTGCCGCCAGCCATACGCTGCTCCTTTGTTGGATGATGCCGCAATACTCCCGGCCTGTAGCGGAATCGTTGTATGATTCCTCCCCCCAGCCAAAAAAGATGAGTCCGTGTTGGATACACCTAATATTTTGTCGGAACAAGGGCCTTCACCGTTTCCCTGAGCCCGCAGTGGCGAATTGCCAAGGCCCGTGCTACACTCGGGATATGCACACAGTACATCGTCTTTTTCTCATGACAGTGGCCCTTGTCCTGGTTCTGGCGTGCGAGGCCGGTCCGGGCAACGCTTTCCAAGGAACGGTCGTGCGCTGCGGCGACGGCGACTCCCTTACCGTGCGCTCCGAATCCGGCGCCCTGCACGAAATCAGGCTGTTCGGCGTGGATTGCCCGGAGCTGCATCAAGAATACGGCCCGGACGCCCTGACCGCCACCGAGGAATTCTCCCTCAATTCCCAGGTGGAAGTCTTGAGCATGGAAATGGACCAATACGGCAGGCTCATCTCCCTGGTCATACTGGCTGACGGCTCAGTGCTCAACCGGGAATTGGTCCGGGAGGGCCATGCCTGGGTCTATTCCCGCCATTGCGACAAGGACTTTTGCGGCGAATGGGACGCGGATCAGATGGCGGCCCAAGCCCAAGGGCTGGGTCTGTGGCGGGCCTACGACCCCATGCCGCCCTGGCAATGGCGCTATGAAAACGGCAACCGCAACTGACCGCACAGGAGTATCGCGTGGAATCCCAAGCAGCTACGCCGGAACAACTCGACCAGGCCCGTGACATCCTGGGGCGTATCGCCGCCAACATGGGCCGGGTGATGCAAGGCCAAAGCGGATCCCTGCGCCTGTTATTGGCGGCCTTTTCCGCGGGCGGACACGTGCTTTTGGAAGACGTGCCCGGCACGGGCAAGACCACCATGGCCAAGTCATTCGCCAAGTCCATGCGCGCCGAGTTCACCCGGGTCCAATTCACCCCTGACCTCCTGCCCTCGGACATCCTCGGGGTGTCGGTCTTTGACCAGCCCAGCGGGTCCTTTATTTTTCACCCAGGCCCGGTGTTCACCCACATCCTGCTGGCCGATGAAATCAACCGCGCCTCGCCCCGCACCCAATCCGCACTGCTCGAAGCCATGGCCGAGGGCCAAGTGAGCATCGACGGCAACGCCAGGAGGCTGCACCAAACCTTTATTGTCATTGCCACCCAAAACCCCCTTGATTTCCGGGGCACCTACCCTTTGCCCGAATCCCAAATGGACCGTTTTGCGGTCAGTTTTCGCCTGGGCTACGTGACCCCTGAACAAGAGGTCGAGATTCTGGCTGCACAAGTCATGGCCCACCCCCTGGAAAATCTGGCCCCATGCGCCGACCTTGATGATGCGCTGCTGCTACGCCGCGCCGTGGCCTCCATCCGGCTCAGCGAGGAGATCAAGCGTTACGTGGTGGACATAGTCAACGCCACACGCTCGGCGCCTGGAGTCCGTCTTGGCGGCAGCCCCCGCGCGTCCCTGGCCCTGATGAAGATTTCCCAGGCCTTGGCGCTCCTCAACGGACAGGACTTTGTCACTCCCGAGGAAGTGCAGGAAGCTGCCATTCCAGTCTTGGCCCACCGCCTCATGCTGGACAGCCCCACGGCCATGTCCGGGACCTCGGGGGACGCGGGCAGGGAAACCGCCGCAACAATCCTTGATTCCGTGGCAGCCCCGGCATGAACACCTTGGCCCGGGAGACAGCGCCCCAGACCGCACAAGGGAGCGTACGCAGGACCAGAAGCAAGCGGCCCAGTTCCAACCTCCGCCGGGCCATGGCAGTGCTGCGGCGCAACCTGGACCGGTTCACGCCCATGGGCAAAATGCTGATCCTGGGCTACGCCGCATCCATGCTGTTTGTGGGCGACACGCGCATGACCGTGAACTTCCGCTTTTTCGGCTTGCTCTTGGCCCTGCTCTCGGCCTCGGTGCTCATGAGTTTGACGACCCGAACCAAGTCCAACATCTTCAGGGTGTTTCGCACCCTGCCCGGCCACGGCGACGCGGGTTCGCCCATGACATACGGCGTGACCGTGGAAAACCTGTCGGACAAGCCCCAAGGCGACCTTGTGCTCAGAGAGCAGTTGCACGAAGATCAGGAAGGCCCCCTCCCTAAAATCTCAGCGGTCCAAGCCAGTACGGTTCCCGCCAACGGCAGCGCCGAAATCCTTTCCACCATAACGCCTCTCAAACGTGGTTTGCTCAGATTTTACGGCGTGTCCGTGGCTTGGCCCGACCCCCTGGGGTTGTTCAAGGCCACCACCTATAAACAGATGGAGCAGACTGTTCTGGTCCTGCCCAAACGTTATCCCTTGCCGCCGGTTCGCTTGCTCGGCCGCCGGCGCATGGGCGCGGAGACCGAACCCCGGGCCTACTCCGCAGGTGAGGCGGGTTTGCCCGGCGACTCCGGCGATTTTATTTCCCTGCGCGACTACCGCCAGGGCGACGCCATGAAGAGTATCCACTGGCGTTGCTCAGCCAAGTACCAAAAGCTCATAGTCAAGGAGTTCCAGTGCCAGGACCCGCCGCCCGGCCGGAGCCTGATCCTGGACACCTTTCCTGGCCCAAGGCCTGGAAGCGGCGCTGATCATCACGTACGTTTCGAGGCAGCCGTGTCAGTGGCCGCGTCCATCGCTTCGGCCCAGGGACAACGCCAGCCCGCGCCCGACCTCCTGCTCATGGAAGACCGGGAAATCACCGCTCGTTTGGGGCGAGGCCTTTCCGGCCTCACCTCGCCGGGCCGCATGCTGGAACATTTAGCCCTTGCCGAGCCCTGCCGGGACAAGGACTTTTCCGTGCTTGCCGAGGCGGCCCTGACCCGCACCGATACCCTGAGCGGCCTGATCGCGGTGTTCGTGGTTTGGGACCAAGCCAGGCAAGACTTGGTGAAAGAACTGACCAGGCAAGGCGTCCCCATGCTCCTCATCTACGTAGCCCTGCCCAAGGAACCTGAACCAGACCCCCAAGGCCTGCGGCTTAAGGTGATCCGTACGGACGACTTGGAGCAAGGATTGGCGACCCTATGAGCGCGCCTCCCCTGCTTTTGGCTGCAACCCTGGCTTTTTGGGGGTACATGACCGGACTCTGGTTCCAGGCCGTGCTCATGGCCCTGCTCTTGGAAGCGCCTCGTGTTTTCGACCGCCGCATCCGTTTGGACCGCACCAACGTGGTCCGGGCCGCGGACACGAGCCTGGTCCTGTTTCTCATGGCCGCCACCTATCTCTTCCTCACGCCCCAACCCCGCCAGCTCTATTTCATGTTCCAGCCCAGGGACCTGTTTTTCCTTGTGCTCGGGGAATGGATGCCCATGTGCCTGTTTCCCCTGGCCCTGGTGCAACGTTGGGGCGACAAGGACTCGGTACTGCTTGCCGACTTGTTCTATTTCCTCAAGCCCATGCGCTTCTTCTCCAAGCTGCGCCTGTTCCGCGCCAGGCAAAAGACTCAACCGCAAGCCCCGCTGCAAGCCGGAGCGCGTGTCAACCTCGACCTGCCCTACCTGGGCGTGGTGGTGCTGGCAGCGGGTTGCGCCGACAACCGTGCCCAGTGGTACTACTTCGCCTTGGCCCTGATCACGGGGTGGGCCCTCTGGTCGGCCCGTCCCAAACGCTCTGCGCCGTGGGCCTTTTTCACCGCCTTGGCGGTCGCAGTGGCCATTGGCTGGCCCACCCAAGCCGCGCTGCACCAAATGCAGGAGATGGTGCGCGAGCGGTCCCGGGACTGGCCCACGGACCCCCTGGCCAGGTCCTCCTCCATGGGCGACATCGGCGAACTCAAACTCTCCCACGACGTGGTGCTGCGCCTTTCCCTGGACCAAGGCCCTGTGACGCTTCCCCTGCTCCTGCGCGAAGGGACGTACAATTATTATAACGGCGAACAATGGATGGCCATGGACGCCGAACTCCTTGATGTGCCCGAGGACACGAATTTCCCCCATGCTTGGGACCTTTTGGACCAAACCGGACCGGCCCTTGCCCCGGAGTCCCGAATCACGGTGTATTTGACCTTTACCCGACGCTCGGGATTGCTGGCCCTGCCCCTGGGCACGACCCGCATCGAGGGCCTGCCCGTGGGCTCCTTGCAGCGATCCACCATGGGCCAGGTCAAGGCGGAGTCCACGCCGGGCCTTGCCGCGTACCAGGCATGGTTTGATTCCATGGCGCCTTGGGATGCCCCGCCCGTGCGCGCGGACATCTTCATTCCCGAGGACGACCGTGCGGCTGTTGCCCAGGCGGCCCTTGAGGCTGGCCTCGGCGACATGGCCTATACCGGGGCTGTTGCCGAAGCAGACCCGGCTCTTGCCCAACTCCAGGCCAATGTAATCCGGGCCTACTTTGCCCGGGAGTTCACCTATTCCCTGGCCAGGGACAGCAGGCCCGAGTCTGGACAAACCTCTGTCCTGGCCCACTTTCTGACCCACAGCCGAGCCGGGTATTGCGAACACTTTGCCACGGCCTCGGTGATGCTGCTTCGCCATGTGGGGATTCCCGCACGCTACGTTACGGGATACGCGGCCCATGAGTACGATCCCGGCCGGGACTTGGTGTTGGTGCGCGGCAACCACGGCCATGCCTGGGTCTTGTATTGGGATGGGGAGCGATGGCGGGAATTGGACCCCACGCCGCCTGTTTGGGTCGCCTCGGAGAGTGCTGAGGCCCCATTGTGGCAATCCCTGGCCGACTTCAGGAGCCGGGCCGTTTTCTTTTTCGCCAAGCTGCGCTGGCTGGAGCAGGGCAAAACCATTAAAACAGTGCTCACATGGCTTTTGCCCCCCCTGATCCTGTTTTTGGCCTTTCGCCTTATTACCCGGGGAAAATTTCGTTTCACCCGGCGCAGCAAGGCTCGCCAGGGTGACGCTCCCTTACCCGGCGCTGACTCCCCCTTGTTCAGGGTGGAGGAGGTGTTGGCCCGGCGCATTGGTCCAAGGCCCCAGTGCCGTCCCCTGTCCGGCTGGATCCTGGAGCATGGCGGCGCATCCCTGACCCGGGCGGCGGAACTGCACAACCGCCACCGTTTTGACCCCCAAGGCTTGCCCTCCAGTGATCGCAAAGAACTCCATCGCCTGGTGGACCAATGGCTGGCCCGTGACCAACGTTCCAGCCGATCCGCCCCTGGGAATTGATTCCCGGCCCCCCCCGTGCTACTTACGGCCTCCAACACAACCAACTCAACTCATGCGCCGGGCTCGCCTTGCCCGGCCACGTTCTTAAGAGGAGCCGCACCATGTCGGAAGACAAAAAGTGGACTGACCAGACTGTTGTCGAGGAATTGGGCCGCCGGATTCACGAGGCTGCTGATTTCGAACTGATCAAGGACAAGGAGTTTGCCCTGCGCGCTCTGGCCAAGACCTTTCATACCATCCTCAAGCACGAGGGGCGCATGGAACTGTTTTACGACGACCTGCTGACCTTTGTGGAGACCGGGACTTACGAAAAAAAGGTTTACTGAGCCCCCCGTTTCCCCGTGAGAATGATGTAGCCCCAGAAGAGCAGTCCGAATACAAAGGATACCCCAATCCAGACCAGGGCGTAGCGCGCCTCGGAGTACGCCTTGCCGTATTCGCCCCGGTCCTTGCTGCGCTTGCTGAACGTGGAGAGCACAATAGCGGGGATGGCAAAGGGCTGGCAGCAAAAGATCACCGTGAGGATTGACCACACGAGATGGTCCTTGATCTCGGGAACGAATTCATCTGTCTTTTCCTCGGGCTCGGCAAGAGGCTGAGGAGTTGAAGGCAATTCCGGCGGTTCGTCCCGGCTGTCAGGTTCGGGCCAAGCAAAGCTCTCCGGCTCGGAAATCCCCTTTTTCCCGTCCCCGCCGCCCATGAGCGCCATCTGCAATGCCCGCATGGAGGTGAAGCGATTCTTGGCGCGCACGGACAGGGCCTGCAACAAAGCGGCTTCCACCAACGAAGAAATGGCGACCCCCATGGTCGTGGGCGGTTCCAAGGTGTCGCTGTCCAACCTGTCCAAGGCGTCGGGCGGGACCTCGCCCGTAATGGCCCGGTACATGGTCGCGGCCACGGCGTACACGTCGGTCCACGGTCCCTGCTTGCCCCGGGTGCGGTATTGTTCCTCAGGAGCATAGCCCGGCTTGAGCACCACGGACAGACTCTTGGAATATTCCCCAATGGAATAGCGCGCCGCGCCGAAGTCCAGGAGTTTCACCTGGCCGTTTTTCGTGAGGTAGATATTGGCCGGGCTTACGTCCCGGTGCAGCAGCCCGGCATCATGCACTTCCCTGAGCGCGTCCATGACCGGCATCATCAGCTTCAGGGCCGTGTCCGTTGATATGGAGCCTCCGGAGCGTTTGAGATACTCCCTGAGAGTCTCCCCCTCCACATAGGCCATAACCAAGTAGGCCGTGCCGTTCTCCTGGAAGAAATCCCGAACTCCCACGATTCCTGGGTGGCCCTCGAAACGGGCCAAGGTCCGGGCCTCCTCCATGAACTTGGAAAGTCCCCAGGCAAACTGCTGGCCCTTGTCTCCGGGAAACACGGATATGGTTTTACGGTGCGGGGAGCGGGTGGCCAATTCCGCAGGCAGGTATTCCTTGATGGCCAGTTTGATGCCCAGGTCCCGGTCCCAGGCCAGGTAGGTGATGCCGAATCCGCCATGGCCCAACACTCTGCCGATAAAGTACTTTTTCTTGAGTATTGCGTTCGGCGGCAGGTATAGAGGGGACTCCACGTCCTGGTCCATGACCCAACCGCACTCGGGGCAGGCGGCTTCGCCCGACGCCGGGATCATGCATCCGGGGCAGCGGTCTTCATGGCTCATGGTGATCGGTTCCAGGGGTGTTCACGCCGGTGCTGGAGAACATTTCCCGGATTGATGTACGTTATTCCACGGCATCGGGCAACCAGGTCCGCATTTGCCCTGCAACCTCGTAGACAAAGACCTTGCTCCCCGTACCCATTCCCAGGACCTTCTCTTGATTTCGCCCTGTCACGACCCGGGAAGGCCAAGGAGATCAATCCCATGACACAATTATCCCGAACAACGGCGGCAGCGCTTGTGCTTGTGGCGCTCGCAGTGTGGCCCCTGGCCGGTACACTTGCCGCGCAAGACATCCATGTTTTGACCGCGCAAAACCGCCAATCCCCCCCACCGCCTCCTCCGGACGGCCAAGGGCCGCGCCGGGACAATCCCCCGCCTGGCCAGGGGCAGGGCTTCACCATTGACAACACCCTGTCCGGCCACGCCCAGGAAACCACTATCGCCTTCAGCGCCCTGGCCTTTCTCACGGGGAACTTTTGCGCCGATACCTTTATCCCTCCGGGAAAGGTCGCGGATTTTTTCGGCTTCCAGTATCTGCGCGACAATGACCCCGACCACATGGGCCACAACACCGACTTCCTGACCCGCGCGGCGGACAACGTGCTCTTTGTGCTTGGCCCGGACCAAATTGAAGAACTCAAAACCCTTGCCCGCACCCAGGCTTCCCAAGTGGATGACTACGCCTATGGCCGCTTTCCCCTTTTGGCCGCGGTCCGCCGCGCCCAGGCGGGCGATCTCCCCCCGGGAACACGCGGCCTGAGCCTTGCTGCCTTCAAATCCTCCTCCGCCGAATTGTACCGCCTTGACGGACGCATCAGCTTGGAGCGGACCGAGGTGCTGGCCCGCATCATCCGCGCCTTGACTCCTGAACAGAGTGCGTACTTGCAGCGCATGGCCCAAGGCGGCATGCACTCCTGGCCTGAAGTAGGTGAACAGGTGGACCGCCGCTCCATGAACCGCTCCGAGCACGTCCTGGTCATGACGTATGCCTCACAGCTCTATTCGTGGTTTGCAGGATCAGTGGAAGCGGACACGTATTTTTGCCCGGAACGCCAAGCCAATGGGTTTGGGGCCTTTTACATGAAAGGCGCTCCAGCCATGGGCAATCCCGACTACACCATTGATTCGGCCCTGACCGGAGACAAGGGCGCGGCATTCCTGGCCCTGCTCGATCCGGACCAGCGGGAAACCATCACTTCCCTGGTGGACGGGCAAAGGGAAATACTGCTCGAAATCGTGGCCACGCGCGAGGCCGTCAGCCAGGAGTTGCGCAAGGCACTTTCAGGGGAGGCTGTTGACCAAGAACAGGTCCTTCATCTGGCGGCCCGATATGGTGAACTGGACGGGGAACTCGTGTACCGTTGCGCCACGGCTTTTATCGCGGTTGGCGAAACCTTGAGCGCTGAGCAGCAAGCCGAGTTCGCGGAGTTGAGAGGATCGGATTGCTCGGCCTGCACCGGGGCCTATCTTTACTCCGATCCCATATCCTCACATGCGGCATATGAGCGGATGGACACTGACGAGTTCTTTGAATGAGGCCGGACCACGTTATTGCAGGGGATTTCCGTCAGGGCCACGCCCTGGCAGGTCGTGAGTTTCTTCCGCAGAGTCCTGGCCGGGGCCGTTTTCCGCCTCGGGCAAGGCCGTCAGCCGATCCAAAGGGTGGGCCTCCTGTTTCCAGGGGGCCTTTTCCACGTCTTTCCCAGGCCCAATAAGACGGTCCAGGGGATGCTTTTCCCCCCGCGCGAGCTTGCCGATGGGGTCCAGCTTGCCGGACCGGACACAGGGCTTGTCAAGAAAAGCGGAAACTTGGGAAGTAAAAAAGAACAAGAGCCAACCAGTGAGCTGGAGTCCTGAGACGCGCACCTCATCAAGGCCTTGCACGTACACCGCGCAAAAATAAGCTCCTTGGCTCTTGCGGGCCATGCTCACGCTCGTGACCGAGTCCAAGGGCAAAACCTGCTCCGTGGTGCCCAGGAGAAAACGGCGATGCACCACGCGCAGCAAATTCTTTCCCTTGTCCATGTCAACCCGCAGGACACCGGAAAACAGGGCGAACACAAGCAGTCCCAGGTTAGACAAGGCCAGGCCCGGCCAGGGCCCCAAACCGCCCCAAGCGAGCACCACAACCCCGCCCACGAACAACAGGGGCCCCCACAGGACGCCAAAGCCCGACCTGTGGGTATATGCCAGTCGCTTCTGGCTGCGCTCATGGATTCGCAACATGGGGGTACTCGTGAGGTGGAATGTGTCTCTTCAAGCTCGCCCGGGGCCAATGCAATGCTCCCTTCCTACCTTTTCAGGGACGAACTGGAAAGACCTGTGAGCCTTCCCCGAAAACACGAACACCCCGCCGAGGCGGGGTGAAAGAAAGAGGCGAAATGTATGCGCTCCGTCAGCCCACGCTGGTGACCAAACGTCCGGTCTCTTGCTCCACAAAGGGTTTGATGGAAACTGTGGATTGCAGCACGTCAGGGGCGAGCATCTGCTGCTCCTTCATGGCGCGGATAAAGGTGCGCATGTTGGTGGACGCCAGACTGTCGCTGACCATGGACGTGTCAAAGACCATGTCCATGATTTCCATTTGTCCCTTCACAACCTTCATGACACTCCCCCCAAAAAAAGAGTCGCAGGCTCAAGCGAGCCGTCTTGCTTCCAACCCTGGCGAGGGATACACTGCGAACGGAAAGGCGGGCGTTCGTTCGGCAACCCGGCTGTCTCCCCTTGCGGCGCTTGGGAAGACCCTGAGTTTTCCGTCCCTGCCTCGCGACAGGTTTGGCCTTGTCGTGAACTTCAAGAAGAGAATAAGATATGCCCCCTGG
>QZKZ01000158.1 GCA_004796465.1 Desulfovibrio sp. | reverse complement strand
GTCCAGGAGGCGCAAGGCAGCAAAGCGCCCGTGGCCAACCTGGCGGACCGGGTTAGTCTGTACTTCGTGCCCGTGGTCATGGCCCTGGCCGTGGTTGCGGGCGGGGCTTGGTTTCTGAGCGGAGCCGGCGCGGCCTTTTCCCTGCGCATCTTTGTGGCGGTGTTGGTCATTGCCTGCCCCTGCGCCATGGGCCTGGCCACGCCCACCTCGATTATGGCGGGCACGGGCCGGGGCGCGCAACTGGGCGTGCTCATCAGAAGCGGCGCCGCCCTGGAAGCCGCGGCCAGGATCAGCACCTTGGTCATGGACAAGACCGGAACCCTTACTCTGGGAACCCCGGCGCTGACAGGGATTCATCTTGTGGATGGGGCAAGTTTCAGCGAAAAGCAAGTACTGGTTTTGGCCGCCAGTGTGGAAAGCGTGTCCGAGCATCCCCTGGCGAGTGCGGTGGTCCAAGCGGCCAAGGTTCGCGGTGTAACTCTCGGCGAGGTCCAGGAGTTCGAGTCAGTCCCGGGCTTGGGGGTTAAGGCCGTGGTCTTGGAAGCGGGGCAAGAACGGAAGGTGACCGTGGGGAGGGTGTCCTTTGTGGAACAGGAATTGGGTGGCGCTGGGCAGTCCCTTGCCGAGTCGGCCCAAAGCGTGGCGGACCAGGGCGAGACCCCCCTGGCTGTGGCTGTGGACGGCAGGACCGAGGCCGTGCTCGCGGTCGCCGACCAGGTGCGGCCCGAAGCCGGGGAAGTTGTGGCCCGGCTCAAAGCCATGGGCATCACACCGGTCATGCTCACGGGCGACACCCAAGCAACGGCCAGGGCTGTGGCAAGTGCGTTGAACATCAGCCGCGTGACCGCCGAGGTCTTGCCCCAGGACAAGGCTGATGTGGTGGCGGCCTTGGCCAAGGATTCCCAAGGCGTGGGCATGGTGGGAGACGGAGTTAATGACGGCCCGGCCCTGGCTCGCGCTGACGTGGGCTTGGCCATGGGCGGTGGGGCGCACGTGGCCGTGGAGGCCGGAGACATGACTCTCATGCGCTCGGATTTGCGGGGCGTGCTCACGGCTTTGCAACTTTCGCGGGCCGTGCTGCGCAATATCAAGCAGAATCTGTTCTGGGCTTTTGGCTACAACGTGTTGGGCATTCCCATTGCCGCTGGAGTCTTGGCCGTGTTCGGCGGGCCGACCCTCTCGCCCATGATCGCGGGCGCGGCCATGGCGCTGTCCTCGGTGTCCGTGGTCAGCAACGCCTTGCGCTTGAAACGGTTCACACCGACGTGGACACGGGCCAAGCAAGAGGCTCAGCCCGAAGCCGTGAGAAGCAGTTCGTAGAATCGCGCGCCGTCCAGGGGATTGGCGCAGTATTGGCTGATGGGGATAAAACCGAGGGATTCGTAAATGCGCACGGCCGGGACCATGCTGTCGAGGGTGTCCAAACGCATGCGCGAGTAGCCCATTTCCTTGGCCGCATGGATAACCGCTTGGGCCAGGACCAGGCCCACTCCTGATCCCCGGTGCTCGGGCCGCACGAACATGCGCTTCATTTCGCAGATGTCTTGAGCCAATGGCCGCAAGGCAACGCAGCCAGCAATTGCCGTAGGCGACCCAGTGGTCTCGGCCAGAAGGATGCAGCCCCGGGGTGCTGAGTAGGCGCCCGGCAGCGTGGCCAGTTCTTGGGAAAAATTCTGGAAATCCAGGTCAAATCCCAAGGATTCGGCGTACGCGGAAAAAAGTCCCCGGACATGGTCCATGTCCGGGGACAATGCGTTTCTTGTGCGGTACATTCCGGGGTCAGAACGTGGGTGTGCTGTTGGTGACGTAGTCTTCCAAGCTGGTCTCCAGGTTTTCCTTGCTCACCCAGTAGGCCGTGGCCCAGATCATAAGCGCAGTGGCCTGGGTGTCGTCGAGGCGCTTGATCTTGGCCTCGATGCTGCCCTTGCTGGCGCCGTGTTTGGTGTGGATGAGGTCCAGGTCGCAGGCGTCTTGGAGCCGGAGTTGGAGATACGCGAGCCGCGACTGGTCCGGCAGGAGCCGGACATCCCGGTGCGCTTCCACGACTGTTTTCAGTTCAGACGAGGAAAACATGCTGCGAATGGAGTTCAGGGCGCGGAAAAACGTATCCACTGCCCATGGAAGAATAAATTCCGCACCAGCGCTCTTGGTTTTAAAGAATTCCTTGAGCCATTGTTCTTGGCTGGGCGTTATGCGTGCGGCTACTTGTGGCATGAAAACCCCCTTGGCCGGGCTTGGGAGCGCCAGTACTATACAACAACGCGATCCCGAGAGGTCGGAACTACGTATACCGTAAAGCAAAAATATGATCAAGATTTAATCTAGATAATATATATACTGGATGGCATGTGATGTCAAATGGTTGTGTCGGGAATTAACGGGGCTTCCACAGCCGTGTCCAGAAAAGCACCGAGCTAATCGTCGAAACCATCTTTGATTTTCCTGAACAGCACCAGCAGGAAGGGATCGGGCACAGTGTTGCCGTCAATGACCAAGCGTGTGAGTTGTACAACCCGGTTTCCCGAGGGCGTGAGCGTGGGCGCTACTTCCAGTTCATGGCTGTGGGAAATGTCGTGACCGTCTTTGGTGGCGGTGATGCGCAGTGTCCAGCCCTCACCGGCTTGGCTCCAAGCCATTTCCAGGGAACTAAGTCCAGCGCCGTTTTCGCGAATGATGTCCACAAATTCGCACAAGGAAAAATGGCGGGTTTTTCCTGCCACGCCCAAGTATTCCTGGTTTTCGTTTTTTATCACCAAGGGCAGGGCCAAAAACTCCGCCGGGGGCGAGGCCAGTTCATTGGGGTCCATGTCAAGGCGCTGCAGAATGTGCTCCAAGATGTTGGAGCGTTCGTTCTTGAGGTCAGCAAGCTGTGCTTCCAGGTTGATGATGGTCGCTGTATGGCGTGCCTCCAGCTCCTTCTTTTCCTGTTTAAGCACGGACACTTCTTGGCGAAGGGTGTCGATTTCCGCGCGGAATGCGGTTTGATTCTCAAGGAGTCCTGACATCTTGTCGAGCATGCCGGTCAGGTCGGCGACAAAATCCGGTCCGGCTTGGTTTGCTCCCCCTTCAGGGGAATCGTGCGCAATGTCGTTGAGCGCGGCATGGAACTGCCGGGCCAAGGATTCCTCGATTTGTTCGGCGGACCAGTTTTTGTCGAACATGGTGCGTATCTCCTTGAATATGGGCACGGCCTGGGCTGGATAACGCTTGCGCCCCCCACCTCCGGCATGGGGGATGAACCTCTCAAAGCGGTCTTTGTAGTATACCACAGAAGAGGGGGGAATGTTGAGTTTGCGTCCGATCTCGCGCAGGCTGTAGAACTCGGGAGTCATGGGGAAAGGAGCGCGTAAGGCTGTTGTTGATTATTGATGATCATTGGTGGTTTGATACATGTGGCCAGTTGATTTGTCAAGAGATTTTCTAGACTTCAAAAGGGCGCAACCGTTGTTGTCCATTGTTGCTTAGAGGTGAGGGTTGCGTTGCCAGGCCTATGGCGCTCGGCCAGCAATCAGCTAGGTGCTGAGGAAAAAACGCTCGAAAGTGTATTCAGGCTCGGGGCGGGGAGGGATGCGTACAGGGAGGTCAACATCGATTTGCAGAGGGCGAACAGTGACACCATCGTCCATGACCGCAAACACTTCGATATTCGGAGAATCGTCCGGGAAAAAGAACCAGGGCAGGAACAGGGAAAAACCAGAATCTTCGGACGCGCCGGAAGCATTGTCCGGTGGCGTAATTCCCGTGTCCGAGGCATAGACGATTTTTCCCTGGCACACGATGAGCACCCATTGGGCCGGGTTGCCCGTGGCGGGATCTTGGGCCCAGCCTTCCAGGAGCAGTCCGGCGTGACCTTTTTTCCCCAACTGAACGGGGTTGGGGACAACTGATGCCAAGTGCCCGGCGAGTATCTGGCCGTTGTCCTCGGCAAGTTGATACTCGTCCCAATACTTGATGTGCCGGAAGACCGTGAGCCTGTGATCAAAGAACCTGGGCAACATGGTCATGAGGTAGTCGGGGTCAGGGAAAATCCTGCTGATGTGCCTGGCGCTCTGGAGGCTGTAAAGCTCTTGGCGGCCCTTTTCATGGAGTTCGCTTCTGAAGTCCAGGACAAGCACAGACATAAGCTGGGAGCAACTGAAGGAGATGCAAATAATGATCAGGGCCATGCGTTGCACGGACTGCATGATCAGGTTCAGTGGCTTTTTCGCGGCCATGGCGGCAGCAGCGGCCAGGGCAATCAGGCTGTACCAGAAAGGTGTGGAAAAGGTCACGTAACGGCTTTCCAAGGCTTGGGACAGAGGGAAACCTCCGCGGCCCACACTGGTCACCCCGTCGGAAAGCAGGCTAAAGAGGGCCAAACACAACCACGGCAGGAGAAAGCGCCGGGTCTCCTTGTTTTTGGTAAACAACACCCACGCGTTGAACACAAAAAAGAGGAAACACCAGAAGCCCATGGCCGTGGCAGGCAGCGGCGATTCCCTGCCCGCGAAAATGGGACCGCCAAGATAGGTGAAAAAATACAGGATACAGTGCAGGGGTTGGTCAAAAAAGCTCCAGATCGAGGGGTGGTGGGCTGGGAGCTGAAAATTAGCGAGGTAGAGTATCCATGTCCCGGCGGCAGGGACGAGCCACAATCCCGTATACAGCATCTTGGCGCGTTTGGAGGTATCCATGGCCATGAGCATGGGCAAGATGCAAAACCACAGGAACAGGCCGTTGGCAAAGTGAAAGGAACCGGCAAAACACAGGGCGGCCAGCACCAAGAATTTCCCGGGTCCCATTCTTGGATTGTCCATGAGCAGGACCGCGCTCGCCAAGCACAAGACCGGCACGTGCAGGGTATTGTTGATCCCGAGGAAAAAACCATCCCATTGGGCCAGGGAAAAGGCCAGCAGGGCGAACATGGGATAGGCCCAAGTGGCCTTGAGTCCAATGCGGCGTGAGCTGCGGTGAAACAGCACGGAAACGAGAACAAGGAGTAATCCGGCCAGGAAGATGTTGAAGCCGAATTCCACATAGCGGTTCAGGTCGGCCAGGGAAATAAAGGCCAGTCCAAATATTCGGGCCGAGGCCAGGCGCTGCTCGTTTTGTTGGGCTATGAGCGAATTCAGGTCAAAAGTCCCGGTGTCGAGCCGCTCCAGCATGCGACCGTAAACCATCCACTCGTCCCAGCGCAGCACGTCCACCCCATATACAGCCACAGCGGCAATGAGACCGGCAAGGGGCGCAAGGCAAAGCAGGAGGACAAAAAAGCGGGGCCTGGGCAAGTGGAATCCTGGGGATTTGAGTTGAGCCGTGAACTCGGGTGGGCTCTTCCATTTCCTATTTCCCCGGGGATGTCAATGTGGGATCGGCGCAAAGGAAGCTTGGGAGGGGTGAAGGCCAGGGCAATGGCCCAAGTGAAAGGGCGGCTTGCAATTAGGAGGAATATCACGCATGTTGCGTGCGGAGAGTTCCCGGGCCAAGGCAGGACAGCCCGGTTCAGATGACCGTAACACGCGGCTTTATCGCGGAAGAACGACACATGTCTGTATATAGAACGGTTCGGAACGCATGGGATGTGCTGTGGAAGAACCTCGGCGCCACAACCCCTGGTGAAAAGCTTACCTTTTTACTCTTTTTTTTCACGACGTTTAACGCCGCGTTTCTTCAGCCGCACGTGACGCTGATCCCGGGGATCAGGGCCAAGCTCTTCACCGGAGTCTTGTGCTTGGCGTCCATGATCGCCGCGCTTGTCTTTGTTCGTGGCGGGCTCAAGCGATTGGTGTCCCTTGAGGGCGTTATTTCAGCAATCCTTCTGGCGCTGGCCGCGGTCAGTTGCGCCATGAGTCCCACGCCCGAGGAGTCCCTGTCACGGGGATTCACCGTCATGGCGTCGAGCCTGGGCGGCTTTTGGTGCGCCCGGTTGCTCCTGAACACGCCAGAGCGGCGCTTCTCCTTTGCCTGGTACGTGTTCTTCCTCTTGGCCGGGGTCTTGGTGACCTGCATGATAACCTTTTTCCTGCGCGGCAATGTGTGGCAGCTCCTGGACCATAACCAGCATCCGCTTATCTGCCGCATCGTGCTCATGTCATTCGCCCTGCTGGTCATGGTCTTCCGCAAGCGGCGTTGGCTCAGGATCTCGGGTGTGGTGCTCATCGCCTTGAGTTTCGCCGTGTACAGCCTGAGTTCCATCCGCTCGGCCATGTTCATGCCGCTGGTTATCGGCGGCGCCTTGCTTATTGTGGGGGCGGTGCGTTTTCGCAATGTGTTCGCCATTATCGTGCCGAGCCTGATCATCATCGGCGCTGTCTACTACTATACCTCACTTCAGGAGGCAAAGCTGCCCGGCGATTATTACCGGCTGGAGAGCTACGCCTTTTCCTGGGACACGGCCATGAAAAAGCCCCTGTTGGGTATTGGGCTCATGGCTCCCCGCGATGAGTATCTTGAAGCCTACGAGATGTGCTTCAACGACATGAGCAAGGAAAAGTTCGTCAACACTGCCAAATATCTCAACTCCTCCGAGAACGTGTTCCTGACCTTCATGGTCGGCCTGGGTATTCCCTTCACCGCACTGTACATGCTCTCGGTCATTACCCTCTATGTGCTGCTGGTGCACCGGCGACGGCACGCCAACCGGCGCATGGTCCTTCCCTTTCCCGCTTTGCTCTTCCCGCTGACCGCGGGCCTGCTGCACTTCATGGTCACGGACGGCCTGTTGCAGCCGCAGGTCTCGTGGTTTTTTCACATCTTGTTGGGCATGATTCCGGTGCGTAATGAGATGAGTGGGGTGGGAAGTGACTCGCCGAGTCTTGCTTCATCTACTTCGTAGAAACTTGAGTGCTGTAGAGTATGTCTTCTTTATTAGCACGAGAAGCCTTCTTCACCCGCGCCTCCACCCGGCACGCCTCGGTCCGGTCCGCAAACTCGGCCCAAGCCACCAGCTTGACCGGCCGCCGGCCACGCGTATAGCGCGCGCCGCCAGGCTGGTCGCCGTTATGCTCGGCCACGCGCCGCTCAATATCCGTGGTCACGCCGCAATATAATGTGGCGTCCGCGCATTCCACCAAATAGACGTACCAGGCCACAAGGTCCCTCCAGCATTTGGTTGTTGCCCAAGACGATGGTAGGGGCTTCTTGCCCTGGATTCAAGCCTTGGAGGCGAGGGAAGAAAAACCCCGGGCGGGCAAGGGGAGGGAATGGGCCTCCCCTTGTGCCGGAGGAAGGTGGGCTGCCCGCGGCCCGAGCGGCTCTGCACGGTGTTTATGAAAAGCCGCCGCTGAAACCGCCCTGGTCGCCAGGGAGTGGGATCGCGCTTCGCGGGCCGGGCAGTCGAGGCGGCGGCAAAGGCCGCGGGCAGCCTGGATGAGAGATGAACAGTGCGGGTGGGCGGTCGCATTGTCCATCCGGGGGGAGAGCGCCAAGCAGGGAAGGGGCTTTAGCGCAAGGTGTGAATATGTAAGGGGCGGCCGCAACCCGGGCAAATCTGGGTCTTGCGCCCGGAGTTGCTGTAGTGCTCCCAAAAGGTCGCCAGCCAGTCGTGGTTCTTGGGGGTGAAGTCCACGAGCACGCTTTTTCCGCAATCGCAATACCGTTCCTGCATGGGGAGCCTCCATCTGTCCACGGGGGTGGACTGGTTGTTAATATTGATAAACAGCCAGGGCAAAAAAATATTCTGCTCGCTTTGCCGCTCAAGCGGCCTTGCCCGGCCATGTCCATGTATAAAGAGCGCATTAGCGGTACTCCCTGCTGATCCAGACCAACTTGCCGATGATGCGCACGGTTTCCAGTTCATCGCCCGCCAGGATCAAGTCCGAGTATTCCACGTTATCGCTGATGAGCGCCAAGGCGCCGGGGCGTTTTTCCACGCGTTTGACCAGAACAGTATCCTCCACGCCCACAGCGTAGATGGACCCGGCGAACACGTCCTGCTGGGATTGGTCAATGAGCAGGGTGTCGCCTTCCTTGATCTCGGGTTCCATGGAGTTGCCCATCACGTCCATGAGCACCATGGAGTCGGGGTTGCCGCGCCTGTTCAACCAGTCCCAGCGAAAGGCGTAATAGTCCGTGATGTTGCCTTCCACCTCAAAGGAGCCGCCGCCAGCGCAAAGCCGGGCCTGAACCTTGGGCACCTTCTTGAATTCCTCGCCCAGGTCCGGACCGGACCGGGGAGAACCTTGGCCCGTCTCCAGCCAGTCCGGATCGAGCCCATATTCCCGCGCCAGCACGAGCAGCCATTTTTCAGGCACGCTGTTGCGCTTTTTGGCCTGGGTCACAGCAGAGCGATTCACGCCCAAGGCGACTGCGAGCTCTTGCTGGCTTCCCAGGCCCAGGACTTCAGCCACGCGGGTATAAAAGGGATCAAAGGCAATGGTCATGATATATTCCACACAATTCTGTTTGTGTTGACGTCTTGTTGAGGTTTATAAACAAAGTGTTGCTTTCTGTCAAGTGTTGGGCAAAAAAAAAGCGCCGTGCCGAAACGACGCTGAAAAAAAACGAAACAGCCACGGCAAAGAAGATTCCCGCCTCCCGAACCGTGGCTGCCGCGCCATGACAAACTATTTTTTCCGCTTCGTCCAGATCTGCATTTCCTGCATTTTTTTGCGGCGTTCCCGCTGCAGGGACTTGCACACCAGAGGTGTCTTCTTTGGGTAGCCCCACTTTTCCCTGTACTCGTCAGGGGTCAAACCGTAGCGGGCAAGGTGTTTTTTGGTGATCACCTTAAAGGACTTGCCGCATTCCAGGCAGGTGATGGATTTTTCCTTGATCGCTTTTTTGGGGTCAACCGCCGGTGTCTGTTGCTCGGCAGCAGCTCCACCTTCGCTGATTTCCTTGATGCCCTTGGCCAGCTTCTGCACCATGGAAGTAATTTCTTCCTCGGTCATATTGCGGACACTTGCCTGTGCTTTGACTATCTCCAGCGCTTCCTTAATATACGATTCCATTATTCGCCTCCGATTATCGATCTACACAGCTTGCTGTAATTAGTACATTCCAGCAAACTATGTCAAGAATCAGAATCAAAAAGGGGCGTAAAACACCTTGTTCAGGATATGCAATGGGGCGGTGCTTCCCTTGGCAAGGATTTTCCACGTCATTTGAAAAAGAACCCTTGGCAAAGTGCTTGGAGTTGATGTGGCCGAGATAAAGAGATATATGAGCGTGATACCCTTGATCCCGGAACGAACATGGAAATACTCATTGTTGATGATTCGCCTACGTCCCGCATGTTGCTGGAGACGATTCTGAAAAACGCGGGATACACGCAGCTGACTTCAGCGGCTACCGCACAGGAGGCCCTTGACTTGCTTCGCGCATGGAACGGGCTGCCTGATTTGGTGCTTATGGACATCAACATGCCCGGCATGGACGGCATTGAAGCGACCCGGATCATCAAGGCCGATCCCAAGCTCAGGGACGTGCAAATCATCATGGTCACGGTAAGCGATGAAGAAGAGTACTTGGAGCAAGCCTTTGAAGCTGGAGCCGTCGACTTCATCAACAAACCCGTGAGCAAGGTGGAGCTTCGGGCTCGCATTCGTTCAGTGCTGCGGTTGAAGAACGAAATGGACCGGCGCAAGGAGCGGGAACGCGAGCTTGAGGACCTAACTTTTCGTTTGGCCGAGCAGTCCAACCTGGACTGCCTGACCAGCGTGGGCAACCGACGCTGCTTCAATGGTCTGTACGCCAAGGAATGGGACAGGGCGCGCAGG
>QZKZ01000069.1 GCA_004796465.1 Desulfovibrio sp. | reverse complement strand
ATGGACCACTTCACGCCCAACAAGGACCTGGACTCTGCCGAGCAGGTCAAGGTGGTGCGCGAGTTTGCCAAGGAAATGAACGTGACCCATTATTACGAGGGCGGCGACGCGGGCGTTGAGCACGCGCTCTTGCCCGAGTTGGGCCTGGTGGGCCCGGGCGACGTGGTGGTGGGCGCGGACAGCCATACCTGCACCTACGGCGGCCTGGGCGCGTTCGCCACGGGCATGGGCTCCACGGACATCGCCGGGGCCATGGCCTTGGGCTCGACTTGGTTCAAGGTGCCACCCACCATCCGCGTGGAATACTCGGGCACCCTTCCCCCGCATGTGGGGGCCAAGGACCTGATCCTGCACCTTATCGGCCAGATCGGCGTGGCCGGCGCCCGCTACATGGCCTTGGAATTCGCCGGTCCCGTGGTCGACGACATGGGCATGGAAGGCCGCATGACCATCGCCAACATGGCCATTGAGGCGGGCGGCAAGTGCGGCCTGTTTCCTGTGGACGGCAAGGCCCTGCAATATGCCCGCGAGCGGGGCAAGCGCGGCGGCAGCGAACTGGCCGCCGACGAGGGTGCGACATACGAACGCGTGCTCAGCTTTGACGTGAGCGACATGAAACCCCAGGTGGCCTGCCCGCACATCCCTGACAACGTGAAGGACGTGGACCAGGTCAAGGACACGCGCATCGACCAGGTGGTGATCGGCTCCTGCACCAATGGCCGCATCTCTGACCTGCGCGAGGCCGAGGTTGTCCTGCGCACCCACAAGGTGCACCGGGACGTGCGCTGCATCATCCTGCCCGCCACCCCGGCCATCTGGCGCCAGGCCCTTAAGGAAGGCTTGCTGGAAAGTTTCATGGAGTCGGGCTGCGTGGTGGGACCGCCCACCTGCGGGCCCTGCTTGGGTGGACACATGGGCATCCTGGCTGCGGGCGAAAAGGCCGTGGCCACCACCAACCGCAACTTTCGGGGCCGCATGGGCAGCCTGGACAGCGAAGTCTATTTGGCCAGCCCCTCGGTTGCCGCTGCCAGCGCCGTGACCGGCGTGATCACTCCTCCCTGGTCCGTGCACACGGAACGGGTCAAAAAGGACTAAGACCATGGCCAAGACCATCAAGGCCCACAAAGTGGGCGACCACATAGATACTGATGCCATCATCCCGGCCCGGTTCCTGGTGACCACGGACCCCGACGAACTGGGCGCCAACTGCATGGAAGGTCTTGAACCCGGCTGGGTCAAGCGGGTGGGAAGCGGGGACGTCATTGTGGCCGGAGAGAACTTCGGCTGCGGCTCGTCCCGGGAACATGCGCCCATCGCCATCCTGGGCGCGGGCATCCCCGCGGTCATTGCCCACAGCTTTGCCCGCATCTTCTACCGCAATGGCTTCAACATGGGCTTGGCCCTGCTTGAAGTCGGCGACGACATTGCCAAGATCAGCGACGGCGACGACCTGGACGTGGACCTCAAGGCGGGCTGCATCAAGAACGTGACCACGGGCGAGGAAATCGCCTGCCGTCCGGTGCCGCCCTTTATGCAGGAGATCCTCAACCAGGGCGGGCTCGTGCCCTACGTGAAAAAGCAGCTGCAAGGATAATCAGCTTTATGTTCACCTCCTTGGACTGTTTGCCATGCTTCATGAGCCAGGCCATTCGCGGGGCGCGCTCCGCCGCGCCGGACCGCAAGGACCTGCACGCCGAGGTGGCGCGCGAAACAGCCAAGTTCCTGGCCCAGGCCGACTTTGACCGCAGTCCCCCGGATCTGGCCCACGAGCTCTTTGCCCGCAACTCCACGATCCTGGGCAACCACGATCCTTTTCTGGAGTACAAGCGCAGAGCCAACGCCAGGGTCAAGGAGCTGCTGCCAGAGTTGCGGGCCATGGTCGAGGCGGATCGATCCAATGGCGGCGACCCCCTGCGCAAGGCTCTCAATCTGGCCATCATCGGCAATTACATGGACGCGGGCATCACCCGGGTCTATGATTGGGAGCAGGCCTTGGCTGATGAGGATGCAGCGGCCTACGGCCACGACGCTTATGAGCGCTTCCAAGCCGAGGTCCAAAAAGGCGCGCGGGTCCTGATCCTGGGCGACAACGCCGGGGAGATCGGCCTGGACACGCTCCTGGTGGCTGAGTTGCTCAACTTGGGCTGCGACGTGACTTTCGCAGTGCGCGGCGGTCCCATCCTTAACGACGCCACCATGGATGACGCCGTTGAAATGGGCATGACCAAGCTCTGCCGGGTGCTTGATTCCGGTTTAGCGGCCCCTGGCACCATCCTGGGCAAGATCAACGTGGAGCTGCAACAGGAGCTTGACGCCGCGGACGTGGTGTTGTCCAAGGGACAAGGCAACTTCGAGGCCCTTGTGGACCGCAAGCCGGGCGTGTATTTTGCGTTCAAGGCCAAATGCGAGGTGGTGGCGGGCTTTTTTGGCGTGGAACAAGGGCAGTCCCTGTTTCTCTACCAGTGAACGGGTCGCGAAATGTGGCGGCTGTGGGTAGAGAAACTACTCGTACGTAGAGAAAGAAAAGCGAAAACATCAGGAGAAACCCATGCGTGTCAGCCTCTGTCTCCTTCCTGGAGATGGCATTGGCCCGGAAATTATGCCCCAGGCGGTCAAGGTCCTGGAGCGCATCGCCGGTAAGTTCAACCACGAGTTCTTTTTTGCCGAGGCGCTCATCGGCGGCGCGGCAATCGACGCCACGGGCGGCCCCTTGCCCCAGGAAACCATTGAGAAGTGCCGCGAGGCCGACGCCGTGCTCTTGGGCGCGGTGGGCGGCCCCAAATGGGACAACGTGGCCAACGAGATTCGCCCGGAGCGCGGCCTGCTCGGCATCCGCAAGGAACTCGGCCTGTTCGCCAACCTGCGGCCCGCGCACCTTTTTCCGGAGCTGGCCGGGGCCTGTTTCCTCAGGCCGGACATCGTGGCCCGGGGCATCGACGTGATGGTGGTGCGCGAACTCACGGGCGGCATCTACTTTGGCGAACCCAAGGGCTTCGACACCCGCGACGGCGAGCGCGTGGGCTTCAACACCATGATCTACAAGGAGCACGAGGTGCGCCGCATCACGGCCATGGCATTCGAGATCGCCAGGGGCCGCGGCAAGCGTCTGTGCTCCGTGGACAAGGCCAATGTGCTGGAAGTGTCCCAGCTCTGGCGCGAGGTGGTGCTGGAAGTGGCCAAGGACTACCCCGACGTGGAGCTGTCCCACATGTACGTGGACAACGCGGCCATGCAGTTGGTGCGCGATCCTTCCCAGTTCGACGTGATCGTCACGGGCAACATCTTCGGCGATATCTTGTCCGACGAGGCCTCGGTGATCACGGGCTCCATCGGCATGCTGCCCTCGGCGTCCCTGTCCGACGACGGGCCTGGCCTGTACGAGCCCATCCACGGCTCGGCCCCGGACGTTGCCGGCCAGGACAAGGCCAACCCCATGGCCACCATACTTTCCGCAGCCATGCTCCTGCGCCACTCCTGCAACATGGAGCAGGAAGCCCAGGCCATTGAAAAGGCCGTGCAAAGGGCTCTGGCCGACGGCTTCCGCACCATCGACACCATGGAGCCGGGCAAGGCCCAGGTGGGCTGCGCCAAGATGGGCGACATCGTGGCTGAACGCATCTAGACACGAATCCATTCAACGACTACATCAGGCGTCGCCGGGAACATCGGCGACGCCTTTTTACCTTCAACCCCACGGTTTCAGCATGACCCTGTCGATTCAATCCATCAGCAAGGCCTACGGCGCACGGGACCTGTTCCTGGACTTTTCCCTGGAAGTGCATCCCTCCACGCGCTTGGCCGTGGCCGGTCCCAACGGCACGGGCAAGTCCACGCTCCTGCGCATGCTGGCCGGGGAGGAGTCCATAGACTCGGGCCAGGTCAAGCTGATCAAGGGCGCGCGCTTGGGCTACTCGGCCCAGGACCTGGACCGGGAGACCCTCGGGCGCAGCGTGCTGGGCTGGGTCATGGACGCCTTGCCCTCGTGGGGCGATTTTTGGCGCGATTGGGAACGGGCGCTCCAGGCAGAGGACACCGCCGCCTTGGAGCGGCTGGGCCGCAAGCAGGCCGAGATGGAGCAGTCCCTGGGCTACAGTCCCGAGCACAAGGCCCATACGGTCCTGAGCGGCCTGGGTTTTGCCGAGCACGAACACTCGCGCAAGCTGCACGAGCTGTCCGGTGGCTGGCGGGAGCGGGCCAAACTGGCCCGGATTCTGGTGGCGGGCGCTGACCTGCTGCTCCTGGACGAACCCACCAACCACCTGGACCTGGAAGCCATTGAATGGCTGGAATCCTACCTCATGGAGTTCGAGGGCGTGCTGGTCTTTGTGGCCCACGACCGCGTGTTCCTGGACAAGGTGGGCACCCAGGTCCTCTATCTCGGCGGGAGCAAGCCCCTGCTGCGCAAGGGTTCGTTCACCCAGTTCCTGACCTGGCAAGAAGAATACGAGGACCAGAAGGAGCGCGAGGCCAAGCGCATCTCCGAGGAGATCGAGCGCAAGATGGACTTTGTGCGCCGTTTCAAGGCCAAGGCCACCAAGGCCCGCCAGGCTGGTTCGCGCAAAAAGCAGGCCGAGCGGCTGGAAAAGGAACTGGAAGGCCTGAGGCCCGAGCCCAAGCGCAAGACCCTGGCCTTTGCCTGGCCCGAGCCCGCGCGTTGCGACAAGACCGTGCTCAGCGTGGTGGACCTTGGCTTTGCCTATCCCAACTCCCAGCCTTTGTGGGACAAACTGAATTTTTCCTTGTATCGCGGGCAAAAGATCGCCTTGGCCGGGCCCAACGGCTGCGGCAAGTCAACCCTGCTCAAGCTGGTGGTGGGCATGCTTGACGCGGACCAGGGCCGCTCGGTCCTGGGTCAGGCCGTGGACATGGCCTATTTCAGCCAGCACCACGTGGACACCCTGGACCTGGAAAGTTCGGTGCTGTCCCAAATCCGCCGTTTGAGCGACCCGCGCACCACGGAAGAAGAGCTCATGAGCGTGCTCGGCCTGTTCATGCTGGGCGCGGAATATTTTGAAAGACAAGTGGGCGACCTGTCCGGCGGGGAAAAGGCGCGGCTCATGCTGGCCTGTTTGTTCCTCAAGCGGGCCAATTTCCTGGTCCTGGACGAACCCACCAACCATCTGGACCTGGAAAGCCGGGAAGCGCTTATGCAGGCCCTGGAGCATTTCGAAGGCACCCTGCTCATGGTGGCCCACGACCGCATGTTGCTCAGCCGCGCTGCCGAACAGGTCTGGTCCCTGTCCGGCACGGGCATTGAGGTGCATCTCGACGGCTTTACAGGCTACGACCGCGCCCGCCGCGCCGCGCTCGAAGACAAGCAAGAGCCGGGCAAGCAGGCAGCCCAGGCAGGCAAGGCCTTGAGCCGGGAAGAACTCAAACAGCGCAAACGCCTCGAAGCAGAGGAACGCAACCGCATCTACAAGGAACTCAAGCCCAAGCAACAGGTCTACTCGAAAAAAGAACAGGAACTGGAAAAGGTGCTGGAGCGCATGGCCGAGGTGGAGGCTGCCCTGGCCGACCCTGCCGTGTTGGAGGATTCCGCGCGCATGACCGAACTGCTCAAGGAGTACGACGAGTGCCGCCAGTCCAGCGAGGACGGCCTGGAGTGTCTGGCCGAGCTGGAAGAGGAAATCCAGGCCCTCGAACAAAAGCGGGAGCAACTCGGTTCAGCCTGATCCGGATCGTCCTGATTCGGATCATCTTGACTCGGTGATTCCTCAACCAACCCTTGCCTTGATCCGGGTAAACAGGCATAGTGCGTGTTACGAGAAATGGACATGGTGTGCCGATCGTGCAATCCGCAACCCTTGCCGGACCAGTCCGGCCCCCTTCTGGAAATCGATCTTGCCGGCAGGACCTGGCAATTGGAACGTGCGGGCGACCTTGCCCAGCTCTGGGACCAATTGGGCGAGGAAGATTTCGGGGATGACGAGCGCATCCCCTATTGGACCGAAATCTGGCCCTCGTCCCTGGGCTTGGGTGAGTGGTTGGCCGAACAGCAGGTCCGCATAGAGGGCAAGCTCTGCCTGGACTTGGGCTGCGGCTTGGGTCTCACGGCGCTTGTTGGCGCGTCCTTGGGCGGACGAGTCGTGGGGATCGATTATGAAGCCGATGCTTTGGGGTTTGCGAGGATCAATGGGCCGAAAAATGGCATGGACGGTATTGCCTGGCTGCTCGCGGATTGGCGTGAACCCTGTTTTCGCCGCGGCTGCGCCCCTGTGATCTGGGGCGCTGATGTGATGTACGAAAAACGGTTCATTGAGCCGGTCAGCGATTTTCTGAGCCAGGTCCTGGCGCCGGGCGGCGTGGCTTGGCTGGCCGAGCCCGGCCGCAGGCTGTACGAGGATTTTGTGGACCATGTTCTGAGCACGGGTTGGGACTGCCGCCAAGTGGCGGCCCGCTCATTCGACCCGCCCTATGCGAGCAAGGTCCGGGTCCCGGTCAATGTGTGGGAACTCAGGCGTAAAGACGGCTGACACGGAATATCTTGAGGAGGGTATCCATGGGCAAGACCATCCGTTTTGGAGTATCGTTGGACTCCGAGCTTCTGGACCGCTTTGACGAACTGTGCCGCGAAAAGTGTTACCAAACGCGTTCCGAGGCCATCCGCGACCTGATCCGCAACACCCTGGTGCAAAAGGAGTGGGAGGACACGGACAAGGAGATCGCGGGCACCCTGACCCTGGTCTACGACCACCACAAAAGCGACTTGGCCCAGCGGCTCATTGAGTTGCAGCACGAGTCCCATGACGTGGTGTTGTCCACCCTGCACGTGCACCTGGACCATGACAACTGCCTGGAGGTCCTGGTGCTCAGGGGGCCGGGCCAGGCCGTGCGCAATCTCGGCCAAACCCTGATCTCCACCAAGGGCGTCAAGCACGGCCGTCTCACCCTGACCACCACTGGACAGGACTTGGTCTGATGCAGGACGTGCAGAGTTCCCCTTCCCAAGTGGCCATGGGCATCGACCGGGTGGGCGTGCGCGGGCTCAAACTGCCCGTGCGGGTACGGGACCGGGCCAAGGGCGTGCAGCACACCGTGGCCGAGGTCGATCTTTCCGTTGACCTGCCTGCCGAGTTCAAGGGCACACACATGAGCCGGTTCGTGGAGGCCCTGGAAAACTGGTCCGAGGACCTGGACCACCAGTCCATGACCACCCTGCTCAGGGACGTGCGCACCCGGCTCCAGGCCCGGCGCTCCCACTTGCTGTTCACCTTTCCCTATTTCATGGAAAAACAGGCCCCGGCCACAGGCAGCCCCGGCTTGCTCTCCTATGATTGCCGCGTGAGCGGAGAGCTGGAACACGGCCAGGACCAACCCAACTACGAGCTGTCCGTGGAAACGCCGGTCATGACCGTGTGCCCGTGCTCTCTGGCCATTTGCGACGGCGGCGCGCACAGCCAGCGGGCAGCGGTGCGCATCTCCTGCCGCTTCACGGGCTTGGTGTGGCTGGAAGACCTCATCGCCATAGCCGAGGGCTGCGCCTCTTCTCCGGTCTATACTTTGCTCAAGCGCGAGGATGAAAAAGCGGTGACCGAGACCGCGTTCGCTAACCCCACCTTTGTTGAGGACGCGGTGCGCAATGCAGCAGCCGCCCTGGCTGAGCACCCCCAAATGACCTGGTTCCGGGTCGAGGTGGAAAGCTTTGAATCCATCCACAACCATAATGCATTTGCCGCGATTGAACAGGATCTTGAAAAAGAGAAATAAACTTCTTAGGCCTTAAGAAACTGGACTTTTCCGCCGATAAGACTATAGTTAGACTATAGCCAAGGAGGTCCGCCATGCGCGTGGACGCCAATCTTCAGGCCCTTACCGCCCTGTCCGTGGGCACGGCGGTGACGGCCAACAACATAGCCAACGTCAATACGGACGAGTTCAAGCACAGCCGGGCCCATTTGGAAACCGGACCTGACGGCCAGGGCGTGTCCGTGGCCGAGATACGTGAGTCCACCACTCCGGGGCCGCTCAAGCCCACCCTGACCACGGTGGAAGACCCGACCACCGGCTATGTGGAGACCGAATACCAGTACGTGGAAGGCTCCAATACGGACCTGGCCAGGGAAATGGTCAACTTGAGCGTGTACCAGCGCGCTTATGAGGCCAATGTGGCGGCCATCCGCACCTGGGATGAAATGACCGGGACAATGATCAATGAGCTGATTTAGCACTCTCCTTAACCAGTTTGTTTCTATGAACAATAAAGCGGCTTCCCTTGGGGAGCCGCTTTCTGCGTTAAAATATAGTTTTTTTCTAGATTTTTCCCGTGTTTTCTGTCATATTCTTGACGGCTAGGGGGAGTCCCGGTCCCGGGAAGGTCCTGAACACGGGACTTTTGCGCTCATACGAGGAAAAGGGCAAGCCATGGGTCTCAAGGTCGGTGGAATGGTGGGCAAGAGCCCGGCCCTGGACGAGGTGTTCACGGTCCTGGCCAAGGTGGCGCCCACGGACAGCACGGTTCTGGTCACGGGAGAGTCGGGCACGGGCAAGGAATTGCTTGTCCGGGCCTTGCACACCAACAGCCTTCGCGCGGAACAGCCCTTTGTGCCCATCAATTGCGGCGCGATCCCCAAGGAATTGCTCGAATCCGAGCTGTTCGGCCACGAAAAGGGCGCGTTCACCCACGCCATCCGCTCCCGCCCTGGGCGTTTTGAATTGGCGGACGGCGGCACCATCTTTCTCGATGAAATCGGTGAAATGGACCTGAGCCTGCAAGTCAAGATCTTGCGGGTGCTGCAGGAAAAGGAATTCGAGCGGGTAGGCGGAACCTCGGCCAAGAAAGTGGACGTGCGCATTGTGGCCGCCACCAACCGCGACTTGGAAGAAGAAGTCCGCACTGGCAAGTTCCGCGAGGACTTGTATTACCGCCTCAACGTCATTCCCTTGCATTTGCCGCCCCTGCGCGAGCGGGGCCAGGACATTACGCTCCTGGCCAAGACGTTCATCAAGCGTTTCAGCGAAAAAAAGGGCCGCTCCATGCTCGCCCTGGACCCCCAAGCCGAGAAGCTGCTCAAGGCGTATTCGTGGCCCGGCAACGTGCGCGAGCTGGAAAATTTCATGGAGCGCATGTCCATCTTGTGCGATAATGAGACGATCCAGCCCGAGGATCTGCCGCGCAAGATACTCACCGAGGTGGGCGCCTTGGAATGCCGCGTGGTCGCCAAGGAAGAGCAGTCCGCCCAGGGTTTCACCTGGCCCACGATTTCGGATTTGAGCGACCATGGCGGCGGGCTCAAGGAATTTCTTGAGGAGATCGAGGACAATCTGCTGCGCGAGGCCATGCACATGGCTGACGGCGTCAAGAACCAGGCAGCGGAGATTCTCGGCATCAAGCGCACCACGCTCATTGAGAAGCTCAAAAAGAAGCAGTTGGATCTGTAGGCAGCACCGGAGGGCCGGTCCAACCCCTTTGATCCACCTTATAGCATGGTATTTGCACGGGTTTTGCCGTGACATCCCTGATGCGTTCCAGGCATGCCTGGACACTTTTCCTGGCGAGCATACTCTGGCTCGCCGCCTTGGCTCCCGCCCGGGGAGCCCAGCTCAGCCTTGACGTGGGCGAAGGCCGGGAACGGCTGACCATTGCCTTTGGCCAGGACATGCCCGCGTATTATCTTTCCCGCACGGAAACCACGGAATTGACCCTGTCCCTGTCTCCGGCTTCGTGGCCCGGCGGGCCGCCTTCGCCGCCATTGCTCGGCTCGTCGCGGCTCATCAGCGGCATCCTGGTCAGCGCCAATGGTTTGAGCATCACCTTGTCCACCAACGGCTTCGGCTACATCCATCGTCCGACCTCGCCGGGCACCCTGACGGTGGACATTTTCGAGGACCCGGTGGGCGCTCGCTGGGAATCCGACGACGCAGGGGAGGACCCCCGGGTCGCGGCGGAGCCCGAGCCTGAACCCGAGCCAGTGGTTGAAGCCGAACCCGAGCCGGAACCCGTACCTGTAATCGAGCCCGAGCCCGAGCCTGAACCGGAACCCGAAGTCGCTGCCGAGCCTGAGCCAGAGCCTGAAGTTGCTGTTGAACCAGAGCCCGAACCAGAGCCGGAAGTAGCGGTCGAGCCCGAGCCCGAAGTCGAACCAGAGCCTGAAGCCGCGCCGGAGCCTGAAGTTGCCGTGGAACCCGAACCGGCACCCGAGGCTGCCGAACCCATGGCCGAGCCGGAGCCCGCCATTGAGGCAGAAGCTCCAGCGCCTGTTGAACCGCTGGAAGTGGAAGCCGAACCCCTGGATATGATTGAGACTCCGCAAGAGGAAACCGCTGCGGAGACACCACCTGGTATTTTCCACGGTTCCTTGTCCGGCACGGGCGCAGCCGCGCCTGTGGTGGAGACCGTGCTGGCCGATGCCATGACCGAGCCCGAGCCCGAGCCCGAGCCGGAGCCCGAGATCGTGGAACTCACCGAGGAAGTGGCCGAGGAACCCGCTCCAGTGGAAGAACCCGTAGAAGTGGCTGAGGCTGAACCAGCTGTCGAACCCGATCCAGGCCCAGAAGCCGAACCCATGGCGGAACCGGCCATGGAAGAAGCTGCTCCCAGCGAGCCTGCAATGGAAGGCCCGGCCATTCCGGGCGAGGGGCTGCCGGGCGTCACGCGGGTGCCGCTCAATGCGCCGCCCGAACCTGCCCAAGAACCGGAACAAGAGGCCGAACAACAAGAACGGCCCGAAGAAATCCCTGTTGTCGAAGAATCACCTGCCGAGGAATCCCCGGTTGAGGAACCACCGGTTGAGGAACCACCGGTTGAAGAAGCTTCCGTGGAGGAACCTCCAGCCGAGGAAACGCCCATGGAAGAAGCTGCCGAGGGAATGGCCGAAGAAGTCGAGGAGCCTGGTCAGGAACAAGGGCTTGGGGAGCCCGCCATGGAAGAGGCCGGCATGGAAGAACCTCCGGCCGAGGAACCCATGGTGGAGGAGACTCCGGCGGTCGCCGAGGAAGAGCGTCCCCTGGGTGAGGACGGCGAACCCCTGCCCGACTTCGAGACCGTGTTGCTTGGAGCCCGGAACAACATGAACAACGGGGAATACGAGTCGGCCTTTGAAGTGGTCAGCGGACTGTATTACCATCCGGAGTTGCCCGATGAGATGCGCGAAGACGTCATGTACCTCATGGCCGAGCTGCAATTCATCCTCAACCGCGACGCGCTTCAGGACAACTATGAGATGATCAGCACCTCCTACATCGAGGCCATGAACTACAACCTGGAGTCGGACAAGGTGCCGGACGCCTTGCTGGCCCTGGGGTTGCTCAACCTGCGCGTGGGCAATGAAAACGAGGCCAGGGCCTATTTCAAGGTCCTGGAGGAAAAATATCCCGACCACGAGAACGTGCCCCTGACCTTTTATTATTGGGGCGAGTATTTCTTCAACCAGGCCAAGTATGAAGAGGCCGTGGAATACTTCGACTATCTGGTTCAGAACTTTCCGGACAACCGCTACGTGCGCGAGGCTGCCCTGGGCTTGGCCGAGTCCCTCAGCTACCTGGGGTACCATGACCAAGCCGCTGAGTACGCCGAGTTCATCGAAGTGCGCTGGCCACGTTTTTACGAGACCTATCCGCCTTTCCTGCGGCTGGTGGGCGACATCAGCTACAAGAACGGGGACTATGCCAAGGCGCGCTGGAATTATTGGTTGTATTACAATCTTGATCCCACAGTGGAGGACGCCCACTATATCTTGGCCCGGCTGGGCGACATCTACACGCACCAGTCTGCGGAAGAGGCTTCCCAAGCCGAGGCGGCCATGGAAGCCGGCGAACCGGGCGAAGCCGACCGCTTGAGCGCCGTGTCCCAGGACCTGCGCCAGGCTGCCCAGGAAGTCTACGAGCAGACCTCCATGCAGTTCCCCGATGACGAGGGCGGGCTCATCGCCCAAATGCGTTTGGCTGAACAAGGGGTGTACGACGCACCCAGCGTGGAGGACATGTTCACGGTATTTGACCGGCCCTTTACCATGGAACCCGTGCAGATCTACGAGCGCATCGTGGAAGAACACCCGGATTCCGGCTTGGCTCCCCTGGCCCAATTAAAACTCGCCATGTGGGACCTGTGGAACAACCGCTACTTCGACACCCTGGACGACGTGGACAAGTTCATGAGCCGCTTCGGCCAAAACGAGCTGGCAGGCCGGGCCAAGGAAGTGGCGTTCCTGGCCTTGGACGAGATCGTTACGTCTTTGGTCGCGGAAAACGATTTTCACCGGGTGACGCAAATTTGGGACCAGTATTCGTATTTGCCAGAAAATGAGGACTTGCTCGATCCGGAAACGCGCATTGCCCTGGCTTTGAGTTTTGCCGAGACCAACGAGGCGGATCAGGCCTTGGCACTGCTGGAACCCATTTTCGATTCCGCGGGCATGCCCGGGCACTCGGAAATGGCCCTGCAACTGGCTTTGAAGATATATCTGGAGAACCAGGCGTGGCAGGAAGTGCTCGACTTGGCCGAACGCAAGGAAGACTGGGAACTTTCTCCCCAGGCCCAGACCGAGATGGATTACGCCATGGCCCTGGCCTACGAGAACCTGGACATGCCCGAGCAGAGCAACATGCTGTGGCGCAAGCTCGCGGAGCAGGGCGGCGTGGAGTCCGAACGCATGGGCTACATCCTGTTTTTCATCGCCCTGGAGGCCAAGGAGGAAGGGCGTCTCAAGGACGCCTACGATTACGCCACTGCCAGCCTGGAAACCATGCTGGAAATGGAGGAACAGGACGAGGAAAAGATCAAGGATCTCCTGAGCCTGCTCGTGGGTATTACCGAGGGCGCGGGCCGCTATCGCGAGGCCATTGGCTGGGGCGAGCAATATTTCGAATACACGGGCCAGGACGACGCCAACTGGCCCGCCATGCGCTACCGCATGGCCCAGATCTACAAAAAGCTCGGCGACATCGCCATGTGGCGTGCCATTCTCGAGGAACTGGTGGAGTTGAGCGCGTCTTCCCTTTACGGCCGCATGGCCGCCACAGAGCTGTCCACATACACCCTGGAGCAGGAAGCCCAGCAATTCACGCCCCAGGGCAGCATGTAGCCCTGCTGTACGCTCCTGGTCATTTATTATATTCTCCTTCCCACCCGTGCAGGTACATCATGCCGCCGGTTATACCGGGCGGCCCACGCAACATCCGAACCAGGAGGCAGCCATGGGCGGACCCCCGCAAACCACTGGCCCGGACCGGGAACCCGTTGTTGCCGGCCAGTTTTATCCAGGCGACGCCACAGCTCTTGAACGGCAAGTTGATGAGTATTTGCAGCGCGGCCGGTCCCTGGAACCCTTGGGCAAGGTGATGCTGGCCATGGCTCCCCATGCGGGATACGTGTTTTCCGGCGGCGTGGCGGGCGAAACATTGGGCCGGGCCGAACTGCCCAAAACCATTCTTTTGCTCGGGCCGAACCATACGGGCCGGGGCGCCCGCTTTTCCCTGTGGCCCGGCGGCAGATGGCTGATCCCGGGCGGGGCTGTCACCGTGGATGAGGACCTGACCCAGGCCCTGGACAAGGCCGACCCGGCCGTGACCCTTGATGTTGAGGCCCACCTGCACGAACATTCCCTGGAAGTGATGTTGCCGTTTTTGCGGGGAATGGACCCGGACACGCGCGTGGCCGCCTTGGCTGTCAGCGAACCCAACCTCGACGCCTTGATCCGCGTGGGCAAGGCCCTGGCCGAGGTCATCAAGCAGTGGCCCCAGGATGTGGCCATGGTAGTCAGCTCGGACATGAGCCACTATGTGTCCCAGGCCACGGCCGAGGAGTTGGATAGCCAGGCCCTGGACCGGGTCCAGGCTCTGGACCCCGAGGGCTTGCTGCAAACGGTCAGATCCCGGAACATCAGCATGTGCGGGGTGCTGCCCATGACCGTGGGCCTGTCTGCCTGCCGCGAGCTTGGGGCGACCCGGGCCGAGGTGGTGTCCTATGCCACGTCCGGCAACGCCAGCGGCGATTATTCCCGGGTGGTGGGCTATGCCGGGGCCCTGGTCAGCTAGGGCAGCGGCTCAGCAACAAGTCCTCCGAGCGTCCCTTGGCTTGTGAAAAGGCGGGAAATGATGTAGGCCGGGCCCTCTTGCAATGCGCGGGAAGGCCCCGGTGTTTTGTGCAAGGAGACAAGCATGTCGGAAAATGCCAAACAAATGATCCTGACTTACTCCCAGCAAGGTTGTGAGCTGCGGGAGCGCTTTTTCCAAGACAGCGCCGAGTTGGTAGTGGAGGCGGCCCGGACCATGGCCGTGACCCTGGCCCGGGGCGGCAAGATTTTGTTTTGCGGCAACGGCGGCAGCGCAGCCGACGCCCAACACCTAGCCGGTGAATTCGTGAACCGCTTCATGTTGGAGCGGCCGCCCCTGCCCGCCATCGCGTTGACCACGGACACCTCGATTCTTACCGCCATCGGCAACGACTACGGCTTCAAGCAGGTGTTTTCCAAGCAGGTCCAGGCCTTGGGCGATCAAGGGGATGTGATCATGGCCATCTCCACCTCGGGCAACAGCGAAAACATTATCGAGGCCCTGCGCGTGGCCAGGGACAAGGGGCTGATCACCATGGGGTTGGCCGGTCTGACCGGCGGCGAAATGGCTCCCCTGTGCGACCAGCTCATTTGTGTGCCTGACAAGAGCACGCCCCTGATCCAGGAAGTGCAGATCAGCATCGGCCACCTCTTGTGCCGTTTGGTGGATTACTACTTGTTCGAGGCCGTGCAGGAACTCCAGCCCTATATGGCGTCAATGGGCGAAGCGCCCGACGGGAACTGACGCCCGTGAATATGAGGAGAGATTGATGCCCATCTACGAGTACCGTTGCGAGGAGTGCGGCAAGGAATTCGAGGAGATCGTGTTCGGGGACGACCCCGTGCCCTGCCCGTCCTGCAACTCTGCCAACACCAACAAACTCATGTCCTGCTGCCGTTTCAAGAGCGAAGGCGGCGGCTCCACTTCGACGTCATCCTCCGGCTCTTCCAGCTCCTGCGCGGGCTGCTCGGGCGGGAACTGCGCCACCTGCGGATAAGATCGTTTCCATGAAAAAACTGACCATAGCCACCCGGGGCAGCAAGTTGGCCCTGTGGCAAGCCAATCACATCAAGGCCGGGATCGAGGCCCAACACGCGGGCAAGGTGAGCGTGGAACTGCTGGTCATCAAGACCATGGGCGACAAGATTTTGGACGTGGCCCTGGCCAAGGTGGGCGGCAAGGGCTTGTTCGTGAAGGAAATCGAGGAAGCGCTCTTGGACGGGCGAGCCGACCTGGCCGTGCACTCCATGAAGGATGTGCCCGCGGAGTTGCCCTCAGGCCTTGTCCTGGGTGTGGTTCCCGAGCGCGAGGACCCGTGCGACGCGTTTTTGTCCGTGCACTACAATTCCCTGGCCGGGTTGCCCCAGGGAGCGACCCTGGGCACGAGCAGCTTGCGTCGCCAAGCCCAGGCCCTGGCCCTGCGGCCCGATCTCAGCGTGGTCACCCTGCGCGGCAATGTGGACACCCGGCTGCGCAAGCTCACCGAGGGCCAGTTCGACGCCATCATCATGGCTGCGGCTGGAATCAACCGTTTGGGCCTGAGCGCGCCCAAGCAGGACCGCTTGGGTCCTCCCGAGTTCCTGCCCGCAGTGGGCCAAGGCGCGCTGGGCATTGAATACCGCGCTGGGGACTCGGACGTGATCGAGTTGCTGGATTTCCTGAATCATCAGGCTACCCGCTGCTGCGTGGATGCGGAACGGGCCTTTCTTCTGGAGTTGGAAGGGGGCTGCCAAGTGCCCATCGCGGGGTACGCCCAACTTTCCGAGGATGGCGAACGCATCGAATTAGCTGGCCTGGTGGCCGATGAAAAGGGGCAAGAGGTGATCCGAATGTCCCGGTCCGGCCCTGTGGCCGACGCCGAAGCCTTGGGCCGCGATCTGGCCCGCCAGGTCCTGAGCAAGGGCGGCAAGGCCATCCTCGACCGAGTCTACGGCCGCGTCTGATCTCCATTCCTCTTCCCAACCCAAGGGAAGCTATTCGTCCACCACAATCCTGTTGCCCACGCCGAGGCTCACGGTGGCCACTTCAATGCCGTAGGCCTTGAGCAACTCGTTGCACTGCACCTGGATCTCTTCTTCCACGGCTTGCTGGGTGGTGGCCACTTCATCGGCCACCAGGCGGCCCAACACGTTTTGCAGCGCAGTGTCGAGGGCTTCCTGCACTCGCTCAGCCGCGAAATCGTCGTCCACGACCATGGCCTGGTATACCGGATGGTTGGCCACGCGCCATTCAATGGCCGCTTCCACTTCATAAAACGCCTTGTCCAGGAACTTCACGGCCAAGCCGTACGTCAGGGAAAAGGTTTGGCCAGCCTCGGGGATGATCGGCGGCGAGGCCTCGGCCAGGATGTTCATGGTCCGGCCAAAGGTGGAGCCCGCCCAGAACTCGGACAGGCTGAGGAGCTTTTCGTCCAGGGTTTCCGAGGTGGCCAGAAGTCCCATGCCCGCCCGCAAGTGAAAGATGGGCAGGATCGGGGTATAGCCCTGGGTCTCCGAGGCCAGGATCACGTTGCGAAGACGGTCAAAGCCCGTGTTGAGCAAGGCGTCCAACCGTTCGTGCGCAGCCACGGCCGCGATGAATCCCGAGTCTCCCTCAATGTCGCCCAAACAGGAGTACTTGGTGATGACCAGGGACGAGAGGTAGTAGGACGCCACGGAAGCGCCCAGGGTCGAGGCCGCCATATGGCTCGAGCCCGCAGCGTTGTCCCGGGCCAGCCTGTGGGCGTCGAAGCTGGTCTGGGCCCAGGCCAGGTGAAAGTCAGCGGCTTCCAGCTCATGGCGGGCCTCGGAAAGGGAAATGGATTGGTTGTCCGCGTGCCGGGCCACGACAACGGCTTCAAAGTAGCGGAGATTGGCGCCTGCAGCGTGGTGCATGACGCCGGACCAGTCTTGCAGGGACTCGTCGCCGGGCAGGGGAGGGCCGGGGTGGCCCATGCCCATGGCCAGCAAGTCGCCGGTAAAGAGCAGCCCGTTGCGGGCATAGGATTCCCTGGCGCTGACCGACTCCATAAGGGAGAACAAAAAGGGGTTGTCCCGGGACAGGCTTGGGTCGGACATGGCCGTGAGCAGGAGTTCCTTGGATTGCTGGTGGATGACCGTGGCCGCGTTGTGAAAGGCGTAGGCCTCGGCAAGCACGGCCAGGTCGCTGAGATTGGCCAGTTCTTGGCCGGCAAGGATTTCCCGATGATGATCGAGCAATTCCTCGTCCAGGAACTGCTCGCCCAGGACCAGCTCCATGCCTGCCAGTCCGGACTCGCCGTAACCCGCATACAGGGCCGCCAGGTTGTTGGCCGCGTCAGCCACGGTGGCTGCATTGAACACCAGCAGCAATCCCGAGCAGACCAGCCCGTTTTGGAACAGGGCTTGGCCCCGGCCCCGGTATTGTTCAGCGCTGCTCACGAATTCGGCCAGGATAGGCCGCAGGTTCTCGGGAACGTAAGGGGCCTTGTCCGCGATGCCCATCAGGCTTGCTTGGCAGCGTTCGCTCCACTCCGAGTAAGATTCGGACACCGCCACGTTCACGGCCTCGGGCAAGGCGAATTCCCTGCCATCGTCAGTGGTCCCGGCGGGCAAACGTTGGCCCGTAAGCAGATAGTACGCCTCGCCCAGAGTGGCCACTTCCTTCACTTCCAGGCCCAATTCCCTTGCCCTGGCCTGGAGGTCCAGAACCGAACCATCGGGTTGGGTGGCCATGCGCGAACCCGTTGGAATCAAGACCAGGGTCATGCCCGCGTTGCTTGCGCCCTGAAGTTTGAGGCTCAAGTCGCCCACCACGCCGATGGAGCCGTCGGGGTTGACCGTCCCGGTCATGGTTGCCCCGGCAATGAGTTCCACGTCGTTGACTGCCGCGAGCAGGCCCACGGCCATGAGGGCTCCGGCTGAGGGGCCGTCGATGAATCCCGCGATGTCAAAGGAGATGCGCCACTCGGATAAGGGAAAGCCCGCATACAAGGAAGCGGCCACGCTGGCTGCCCAGCCCGAAGCGCGCCACTTGGCGCCCGAGGACCGGAAGTCGGATTCGAAAAAACCCACCCTGGCCCGGCCGGAATCGGACGGAGCCACACGGATGGTCAAGGGCTCACTGCCTCCCATCATGGAGCCGTCGGGCAAAGTCATGGAGTAGAGGGGATGGACCGTGCGAATGGTCTCTTGGCCCCATGACAGTGCGGGCGCGGCAAGGCCGTGACAAGTGAGAAGAAAAGCGGCGACAAGCATGAGCCGGGCAAAGCGTCCCAGCATGGCGTTATTCCCCCGGGTGCGTTTTCCGCATGATATCACGGGCCTTGTGTGAAGAAAAGCGGCTTGCAGGACCAGGGCGCATCAACTCCCCGAGGACACCCCGGCCTGGCTGAAGGTGGCCATGTCCGTGTAAACGGCTGCCGAGGCCTTGAGCAGCATGTAGGCCAGGGCCGCGCCCGTGCCTTCTCCCAAACGCATGCCCAGGTCGAGCAGGGGGGCGGCCCCAAGGGCCTGGAGCGCTGTGGCGTGGCCAGGTTCAGCGGAGCCATGGCTGAATATACAGTATCCCTTGATGTCCTCGGTAATATGTTGGGCAGCGGTATAGGCGGCAGTGGCAATGAACCCGTCCACCAGGGCGATGTGTTGATGCCGGGCCGCGCCAAGCAGTATCCCGGCCATGGCGGCGATTTCCAACCCGCCCACAGCGGCAAGGATGTCCACACCGTCACTCCGGTCAATGGCTGCGGAGTGGCGGGCCAGGACTTGGGCTATGACCTCTGCCTTGCGCTTGACCCTTTCCGGGGGCAACCCAGTGCCCGGCCCGGCCACGGCGTGGGGATCAAGCCCCAGGAAGGCGCAGTACAGGGCCGTGGAAGCCGTGGTGTTGCCGATACCCATGTCGCCGATGCCCAGGACCAGCATACCGTCCTCCACCGCCTGACCGGCCAGGTCAATGCCCAGCTCCAAAGCGCGAACGCATTCCTCGCGGGTCATGGCGGGCTCGTCCAACATGTTGCGGGTTCCTGGCCGCACCTTGGCCTGGATCAGATTCGGCGCTTCCGGATACCCGCCCCCCAAGGTGCCGGCGTCCACCACATGCAAGTCCATGTCGGCGGTCTGGGTCAGCACGTTGATGGCCGCGCCGCCGGACACGAAATTGGCCACCATTTGCCGGGTCACTTCCTGGGGGAACAGGCTAACCCCGGTTTCGGGCGAGGCAATGCCGTGGTCTCCGGCCACGGTGAGCATCCGGGCCGGGGCAACGCTCAAGGGCTTAGACGGGGCTGACAAACAAGCTTCACGGGTGCGCTGCACGCACAGGGCGCGGGCCGCCAGCTCCTCCAAACGGCCCAGGCTGCCCTGAGGTTTGGTCAGGTCGTCGAGGTGGGTTTGGGCCTCGCCCATGTGCCTGAGGTCCACGGGAATCATTGCGGCCAAAGTGGTGTCAAGCAGTTGCGTCATTGAGGTCTCCTAAATGGGTTGAGAGGCAGGCACAGTGCCTGAGAAGCGGGTAAATGAAAAGGGCTGAATCAAGCCGGTATCCTTGGGCTGTAACCCGGAAGGCTTGGGGAGAGGACTTTTTTGTTGATTCTGTCAACACAAATAAGTAAAGAACCGAACCATGGTCATTCACGTCAACTCGGATATGGTTCGGGACGCGGCCAAGCTGCGGCGGTTCACCCGGTTCTACACCAAGGCCCTGGGGCTCTTTTCCCGGCGGTTGCCCGGCGGCTCCCTGACCTTGGCCCAGGCCCGTGTGCTCTATGAGTTGCGCCGGGTGCCGGGGTGTACGGCTGCGGACTTACAGCGTGACCTGGCCATGGACCGGGGCCAGATGAGCAGGATCGTGGCCCGGCTCGTGGAAGTGGGATTCGTGGCCAGGCAGGGCGAAGCTTCGGGCAGGCGGGGCGCTCCGCTTGTGGTCACGGGTATGGGCGGCCTGGCCCTGGATACAATGGAAAAGGCCGCCAACGAGCAGGCCGAGGCGTTGCTGTTTCCCCTTGACACCGACAAGCGAGCTCGGCTCATGGCAGCCTTGGCCGAAACAGAGACCCTTCTTACCAGGGGTGGAACGACACAAGCGGAGTATATTGTTGCCGAGGCCGAGAGCGGGGACATGGGTTGGGTGATTCAGGCCCATGCCCGGGAATATGGGCGCGAATACGGGTACGACCAGGAGTTCGAGCGCTATGTATTGCTGGGCATGGCCGCGTTCGCCGGGGCCGAGGACAAGGAACGTTCGGGGTTGTGGCTGGCGCGGCGCCACGAACAGGGATGCAGGCCCGATCCCGAGGGTTCCGTGGCCATGGTGGCGCAACCCGGCAACACGGCCCAACTGCGCTGGCTCTTGGTCCTGGAACAGGCCCGTGGCCACGGCCTGGGCCGGAGCTTGGTGACCAAGGCCGTGGAGTTCGCCAGGGACAAGAGCTATTCTTCGGTGTTTTTGTGGACCCTGGCCCATCTGGGCGCAGCCCGGCGGCTCTATGAACAGGCCGGGTTTGTCCTGGTAGAGACCCGACCGGGCAGCATGGGAGGCCGACCCGTAGAGGAGGAAAAGTGGGTGCTCGGACTCTGAGCGCTCCATGACCGCATTTCCTTTTTTCATGCGGTCTCCAGGCCTTAAAGCCGTGACGAGGGTTGACAGGGTGGGGGCTGGGGATTACCTGAAAACAGCTGTTTATTCGCACCGGACCTCAGTGTCCGGCGAGTCGAGGCGACCGGAGCGGCCCGACAAGGCCGAAGCCGCGCCGCCCGCTTTGGGTTTGGGAGGAAATCCAGGCGGTAACAGCTGCGGGACTCATACGAAGAAAAGGATGCGGAGGAAAAATGGGATACACGGTGACCGTGGACGCGGACAAGTGTATTGGTGATGGCGAATGCGTGGATGTCTGCCCCGTGGAGGTTTACGAACTCCAAGGGGGCAAGGCCGTAGCGGTCAATGCCGAGGAATGCCTGGGCTGCGAATCCTGCGTGGAAGTCTGCGAACAAGGCGCCATAACCATCAGCGAGGACTAGACCCGGACCCGGGCAAGGCGGCCGGCATTCCCGCTTCGGTTGCAAAGCGGAGCACCCCTGCCGGCCCCATCTTATCGGGCATTCAACACCAGGATGTATCCATGGGCGGAGCGCCTGTACGGGCCCGCGTGTTCTTGTATACGCCCCGAATTATGGAGAAACCAAGCCGCCCCAGGGGAAAACCCAAGAGCGGCCCGTATGAACCGGCTTGAGAATACTGCGCAAGGAGCCTTTTCATGGAGTTTGATTTTTCCGAGTTTTTCACGAAATACGAAGCCATTGCCGCGGAAGCGGACGCTGCTTTCAATCGGGTCAAGCAGGACCACCCCGACGCCGTGACCTGCGGCCAGGGCTGCAGCGACTGTTGCTACGCCCTGTTCGACCTGACCCTGATCGAGGCCCTGTACCTCAAGGACAAGTTCAGCGAGAAGCTGGACCCGCCCACCCGTTCCGCGGTCATGGAACGGGCCGATGAGGCCGAGCGCGAGAACTACAAGCTCAAGCGCAAGGTGTTCAAGGCCTCGCAAGAAGGCAAGGCTGCCATGGAAATCCTGGCCGAGGTGGCCAAGATGCGCATTCGCTGCCCCTTGCTCGACAATGAGGACAACTGCGAACTCTACGAGCACCGGCCCATTACCTGCCGTTTGTACGGCATTCCCATGGCCATGTCCGGAGAGAGCCACATCTGCGGGGAGACCGCGTTCGAACCGGGCAAGCAATACCCCACAGCCAACATGGACGGGTTCCAGGAAAAGCTCCTGGCCTTGTCCCAAGAACTGGTGGCTTCGCTCAACACCCGCCACGT
>QZKZ01000415.1 GCA_004796465.1 Desulfovibrio sp. | reverse complement strand
TCGTGCAACTGGGACACGAGGTAAGCGGCAATGCTGGCCAGGGCCACGCGCCACTGGAAACCGAAGATCTCGGCCAAATGGGGCTGGATAATGTCGTCGGGCGCGGGCGTGAACAATAGGGCTATCTGCATGTAGCCCGTGGCCATGATCAGGGTCACGAAACCCAGGAACACGCCTTTGCGGGCCTCGGCCTTGCCGTGGAATTCCCCGAGCAGGTCCGTGGCCAGGAATACGCTGGCATAGAGCAGGTTGCCCAGGGTCGTGGTCAGGCCGAAGAGCTCCACCAGTTTGAGCACCTGGATGTTGCACAGGATCAGGTTGAACACGATCAGCCCAAAGAGCCCCACCCTGCCGAACAGGCGAAAGACTACAATGACCAGTATCAGGTCCACCAGGGCAAAGCTCAGCCACAACAATTCATTCATGGAAATACCCTCGCAAGATCGTCCCTTTCCAAGGCGTAGGGTCGTGTAGCCCAGATCACGCGGGCCTGCAAGAGCAGCAGGCTTCTGATAAAGCACCATCTGCTGCGTCAATGAAAAAGCCCAAGACGCTTATGTATCATTAATACACTTCGCGCCTTGGGCTTTTTTCGTTCCTTGCACCTGGCACTTTCTCAGCAGCCTGCACAAGCTGAAATAATCTAAAAGTTCAAACGCCTCTGTTTATAAACAGAGGCGTTGAAATTGATGGATATCATGCCGGGTCAGTTCACCAGGGTCGACCCCGTGGCGGAACGGCCCACAAAAATCATGTTCCTGCCGCCGGCCTTGGCCAGATACAAGGCTTGGTCCGCTTGCTTGACCAGCTCCGAGGTTTCCATGTCCTCGCGCGCGTCCATGGTGGCGATGCCCAGGCTGGCGGTCAGGGAGAGTTTGACGTCGCCGCTGCGGAAGCTGTGGCGGTCAATGCGCCGCCGGATGCGTTCGGCCAGGGTCCAGGCCTGGTCCTGAGCGGTCTGGGGCAGGACCAGAGCGAACTCTTCTCCGCCGTAGCGCGCCGCGATGTCCGTGCCGCGTATGCTGTCTTGCAGAATGGCACCCACTTCCTTGAGCACGGCGTCGCCCATGAGGTGCCCGTATTGGTCGTTGACCTGCTTGAAGTGGTCGAGGTCGAGGATGATCAGGCTGAGCGGCTGCTCGTAGCGCTTGTGGCGCATGACTTCCTTGCGCAGTTGTTCGTCGAAAAAGGTGCGGTTGTAGACCCGGGTCAGCCCGTCAAAGTCGGCTTTGGTCTTGATCCGGGAGTAGAGCATGCCGTTTTTCACGGCCAGGCCCAGGTGGCGGATTGCCGAGCCCAAGAGCTCGACTTGGTCGCGGCCCAGGTGGAAGCGCTTGTCCGTGGCCAAGGCGATGCAGCCGAAAGTTTCCTGGCCGTGGGTCAGGGGCATGACCAGTACCTGGCCCGATGTGGGCAGGCTGTGCTCCGGAACCACGTGGCCGGGCATGGGGGCGATGGTGTAGCCCGCAACTTGGCGTCCCGAAATATGCTGGGTTTGCTCAAGGAGGTATTCGATCCAACTGGCGCGGCTCTCTTCGTCCAGGTGCTGGTCAAGGAACAGCCGGGCGTCCAGGGAATCCTCGCGGACCGTGGTCCAGACCGCGCCGTGCAGCAGGGAGATGGGCACGAGCAGGGACAAGTCCTCGCAGGCAGCCGTGAGAATGGCCACGGGATCGAGGTTTTCCGAGGCCCGGGTCAGGAAGCGGTTGATGAACGAGAGGTGCTCGGTTTTGCGCGCGAGCAGTTCCCGCTCCAGGGATATTTCGCGGGTCATGCGCAGGATGTCTTGGTACAGGACATGGACTTCCTCGGCCCGGGCCAAGGTGCGGGCCACGGTGGTCGGGTTCAAGGGGCCGGTGAGGACCGTGAAAAATCCCATGTCCATGATCCGTTGCCACTGCTCGGGCTGGGGTGTTTCCTCCAGGAGTAGGGCGATTTGGGGAGTGTCCGCCTGGGTCAGGGGCTGGGAGGAAGAGGGCGAACCCTCGAAGATGGATTGCCAGACGCGCCAGGAAACCCAGATCAGCATGGGATCGTGGCGTTCCAAGTCGGTTTGGGCGGGCAGATTGTCCAGGCTCCATTCCACAATGACGTAGCGGGATCTTGCTCCGCCTTTGAGGGCTTTCAGCTCCTCGGGGTCCAGGCCGATGGCCCAGATATGTTCTTGTTCCATGAACGCGCTCACATGCATCTCCTTGTGTTCCAGGCCTGTGGAACATGAGGTCTCGGTGGTGTTGCGAATGGAATGCAATAAATGCTCCAATCGCTTGAGAGTGCGAGTGTTGTGGGCGCGGTACGGGGCGCGGGCAAGAATTGCCTGGAAGAGAGTGGAAAGAGATCAGTTTTCCGCCAAAACCTTGTCAAGGAAGGCCAAGGACATGTCAGCGGTCTTGGGGCTGAAGAGCAGGGAGACGTGGGGAATGGAGGGCCCAGTTTGTTCGGTCCACCCCAACTCCTGGGCGCGGGGCAGAAAGGTGGCGTCCAAGGGCAGGACAAATTCGTCCACCGGGCTGGCAATGCTCAGGCAAGGGGCGGATGCGGGTTGGTCCGCTTGCTCCAGGGCCGTGATCAGCTCGCCCTTGTACATCAGGCTGCGGGCCAATCCGCCAAAACCCAGGGCAGCCAGGCGGGAACCCTGATGGGGCGCGGCCAAGGCCACGGCGGCCGCGATTTTATCCTGGCTTTCCAGGCTGGCCATGTAAGCGCGGATGGTGAGCGCGCCCAAGCTGTGCCCCATGAGCACGAGCTTGGTGTCCGGAAAGTAGGAGCGCAGCTCCTCGACCTTATTGGCCAGGACTCGGGTCAAATGGAAGAAGTCTTGGAAAAAGGAGAAATAACTGTAGGCAAAAATGTGTTCATACCCTGCCTGGCGCAGGCGGTACTTCATATACACCCAGGCCGAGGCGTTGTGGTACAGGCCGTGGATGAGCAGGACCGGCGGCCTGGGCTCGGCATGGCCGGGGTTGGAGCTGCGGGGCTGGCGAATGGCCACGTCCGGAGGCCGGAACCACAGGGGTTTGATGTAGCCAAAGGGATAGGTGACGCTGACGATAAGTTGGCTGAGCAGGGTTTGTCCCAAGGTGCGCAGGAAGAGCACTGGCATGGATACGCCGGTGCGGCGGTGCAGCTCCTCGGGACCATAGGTGTTGTAGTTGTCGTAATAGAAGAGCAGGGTGGTCAGGCCCGCCAGCAGCGAGGACACGCCGATCATGATCCAGAGGATGATGTAGAGCCAAGTCATGCCGAGGATATGGCCCGGATACGGAGCGAAGTCAATTCCTGGGAAAAAAAGGGTTGGCCCCATGCTCATTCTCTCCACAGGCCTGGTTGTGAGATAGCCGAGCATGGGGCCGCAACATAAGGTCGGTACTTACTGTATCGGCCCGGGGCCGGAAATCTTAAGGGGGGAGAGGAAATATTGGTGAGCGGTCAGTGCCCAGGAACCTACAGCCCCTTGAGGGCGCTGTAGCGGATCATGATCCGGGCCACGTATTGGGTGGTCTCGGCATACGGGGGGACGCCACCGTGGTGCTCCACGGCCTCGGGGCCGGCATTGTACGCGGCCAGGGCCAGGCGGACATCAATGAAGCGGTCGAGCATCATGCGCAGGTAGCGTACACCCGCGTCAATGTTGCGTTCGGGGTTGAAGGGGTCGTTCAGGCCCAGCATCTGCTGGGTTTCCGGCATGATCTGCATCAAGCCCTGAGCGCCTTTTGGGGAAACAGCGCCCACATTGAAGCCCGACTCCTGCTCCACGACCGCGTAGATCAGCTCCTCGTCCACGCTGTAGCGCAGGCCCGCCACATGGATCCAGTTGAGGATCTCAGCCGAGGGTTCGCGCAGGGGAAACAGCCGCAGCAAGGGTTCGTCCGGAATATGGGCGTCGATCCAGTCCTCGAAGCGTTCTTCGGAAGCCCCGCCGTTTTCGCGAATGATCCGGCGTATCTCGTCAAAGCCGATATGTGGGTTTTGGGGGCCTTCGTGGACCAACACGTAGTTGTCGTCAACCTGGGTGTCGCTCAAGTGGATGATGCCGAAAGAATCTTCATACCCCCAGACATCGGCGCGGCATGGAACGGCCAAAAGCTGGAACGCCGCGACACACAAGGCGAGGCGAAAAAAAGCAGGAATAGCGGAAAAGGAAAAGCAGTGCATGATGGCTGTCTCCCCCTGACAGGATCTGACACAGCAGGGGCGGACAGAAGTATACGCTATTTGGGATGTGTCAAGTCAATGTTTTTGTCAGGAAACTGACGGAGAGGAAAAAAACGCGGGAGGCCCCATGGCCTCCCGCGTGGAAAATCAGTTGGTGTGCAGGGTGATGCTGTCTCCGGGGTGGATCACGGAGTTGTTGTCAAGGCTGTTCCAGCGCATGACGTCATGGGGCGAGACCGAGAATTGGCGCGAAATGGAGTACACGGTGTCGCCGGATTGGACCTGGTAAGTTCGGGGTTCGGGCTGGTCATTGGCCGCGATCTCAACAGCGCCCGCAATGGGGGCCGAGGAAGCTTCGGCCGAGGCGGTCTGCACGGACTGGTTGCTACCGCCGGGCACACGCAGGTTCTGGCCCGCGCGCAAATCTTGCGGCGAGGACAGGCCGTTGGCGTGCAGCAGGTCATTGACGCTCACACCGTAGCGCCGGGACAAGGAAAACAGGGTGTCCCCGGGGCTGACGCGATACGAGCCCGAATAATTCGATGCCGTGGTAGCCCGGGACACGGATTCCACGGGGATGGGCCGTGGAGCGGATTCAGCAGCGTTGGGCGTGTTCGTTGAGGCCGCCACTTCCTGGGCATTGCGCACGGGAGTGTCGTTGCGGGCAGGGTTTTCCGCCGAGGCGGTCATGGTACCGCTCGTGGTGACCTTGAGGCGCTGGCCCGGATAAATGGTGTTGGAGCCCAGATTGTTGATCCGCTTGAGTTCAGCCACGGTCAGGCCGTAATTGCTCGCGATCATGGCCAAATATTCGCCGCGTTGCACCGTATGCGTGCCTGTGGTGGTCGAGGCCGTGGCCTGGGGGCTGTCCAGGTATTCCTCGGTAGAGGCGACCAAGCTGTGGGATACGTAAACCGTGGCCCGGTAGTTCAGGGGCGAGGATTCCTGGGCAAAGGCCAGGTTGTCCTGGCGAAAGGTTTCATAGCTCATGTTGCAGGCCTGGGCCAAGCCGCGCAGGTTGGTGCCCGGAGCCACTTGTACGGCCTGCACGTCTGTGGGCGCTTCCATGTCCAGGGAACCGTAGCCCAAGAGCTCGAGGTTCTCGGCGATCTTCATCATGGCCATAAAACGCGGTACGTAGTCGAGGGTCTCGGGGCGAAGCCTGGCACGGCCCTGCAACTCATGGTTGCGTTCAGCCACTTCAAAGAAGTTGTCCGCGCCCAAGGTCTCCACGGCCCGCATCATCTTGCCCTCGCCGCAGTTGTAGGCGGCCAAGGCCAGGGTCCAATCATGGAACATGGAGTAGAGAAATTCCAAGTAGTCGGCAGCCGCATGAGTGGCCTTGTAAGGGTCGCGGCGTTCGTCCATCCAGTTGTCCACGCGCAGGCCGTATTTACGGCCCGTAAAGGGCATGAACTGCCACAAACCGCCCGCGCCCGCGTGGGAATAAGCCCTGGGATTGAACCCGCTTTCAATGAAGGGCAGATAGGCAAGTTCCTCGGGCAGGCCCCGTTCCCGGAACACGCGCCGGGCATAGGGCAGGTAGCGCTCGGAGCGCTCCAGCCAGCGGTCCACCGTGCCGGGCAGGCCATGGCGCAGATGGATGAACTGCTCCCTGATGCGGCCTCGGGCAAAGTCGTCCAATTCGCAATGCACGCCTTGCACGGATTGCAGCGCCGTGCGCTCGGCCTCGGTGAGCTGTGTGTCGTGCTCGATGCCGGGCCAGGGTTCGGAAAGCTCGGGATCAAGGGTTTCCGATTCCAGGACGAATCCGCTGGATTCATACTCAGGAGTCGTGTTCCTGGTGGAACATGCGGACACGAAAACCACGAGCAGGATACAGGCAAGGCACAGGCTGCGATTCATGATGACGCTCCATCCCCGGTAAAACGGTCTAACGCTTGAAGAGTAGTACCACCCAATCTCACGTTTTCAACGGCAACAAGTCATACGGCTGCATAGTTCAAATACGGCGGTTACAAGTTTCGTGCCTTGGGCCTTGGGAGCGCCGGAAGGAGCGGTGTATAGTGTTTCTGCTTTCATTACTCCACCGGGCTGTGAAGGGATTGGTTCATCCCGCGCCGGTGCCAAATGAAAAAGAAACAGCACAACGCCAACCGCGCAATGTCGCAATAACGACTCCAACGAGTCCGCATGGTTCTTTATGAACCGTTCGGCGCTTCAGGCACGAAAGCTACACCAGCCGGGGATCTCTTCCCCATCACCCCGAATGATGCAGAGATAAGGCCAGACCTAAATACTCAACTCTTGTGCAATTTGCAAGCATTTTTTCTCTTTTTGCTATGCAACACGCTTCACAAAATGCAACTTGCCAGCTTTTATTTCGAGTTCTTCACCATTACAAGAAGACAAGACCCAATCATAACGCTTGCATTTCCAGGAATTGAAATGAATGAGTAAGGAAGGTTTCTGTGTTGAACAGGCAGCGACCAGATTTCATTACGTATTTTTCTGCATAAATCCTGGATAGGGGGAACTAACTTTATCATAATATTTCAAAATGATATGTTTCAAGAAAATATTTAGATAATAAAAAATAGCAATATTTTCAATCATGTATGGGGATAGAAAGTTGTTTTTGGAATACATGGAATAGGCTTGGTGGCGTTGCAGTCAATACGAAAAATCAACTTTCCCTTCGCTCGAATAGTTTATTTGCTGGTGATCGCACAGAGCAGCCTTTTGAGTATAATTATTTGTTTTAAATTGACTATTTTTGAAGTGCATTCATTTTGATTGTTGTACCAATCTCTCAAGACTGCCTTGACAAGGTGAGGAAAAAAGTCTAAAATTTTTCTAGACAATGTGATCACCTCAGGAGGGTGTGAAAATGATGGGAAAACGCATCAAAAGGGAAGACGGATTTGACGCGACAGGGACCTCGTTCATGGAGGCCGTGTCCGCGCTCATGGCGGAAATGCCCGACGATGTGGTGCTCACGGCCGCTCAGTCCATTGGGGACAAAGCCGTGGACACCAAGGGCGTCAACGTGATGGACAAGGTGCTGTACTGCTGTTGAGAATGCGCCTGAAAAAGCGCCCCAGGCCGTGATGGGCGGCCTGGGGCGCTTTTTTTTGGGGAGAGCTAATTATTCAGTTGTGGGCCAGGGCAAGGAAGTGTCTGGCCGGACCGTCTCCATGGCGGCCCGTTCCTCGTCCGTCAACTCGCGGGGCTCCGAGGGAAGAGACCCTGGAGTCAGAATGGTGGCGGTGCCGGGAACGGTCAGTTGCACGGTGCTCGCTTGGATCTCGGCGTGCAACGCCTCGATTTCATCGGCCATGGCCTCGGCCCTGGCCAGGGTGCTCCGGTTTTCCCGGTCATGCTCGCGGGTGTCGCTTTCAGCAAGGGCCGCGACAGCCAGAGCAATCAACGCGGCCAGGACGAATCCACCAGCAATGAAGTTCCTCGTGCTCAGTGACATGATGGCCTCCTATGGGGTGGGGCAGCCGTAGGCCGCCATGAGGTCTTCAGCTTCTTGGTTCAGGGCCGCGACAATACTTTTCCTGCGAAAATCACCATTGCGCTGCAAAATAGCGTGGGCATCGGCGTAGACAACCCTGGCCTGGGCCAGCTTGGCGCACATGCGTTCGCGGTTTGATACTGCAGATGAATCGCCTTGCCCGGCTGTCGTCACCAGTACTGGTCCGCCCGTAAAAAGCGCGTGGGTTTCTTGCCCGGCCTCAACCAGGGACACGAACTCCGTGCCCCGGATCCCGATAAATGCCAGGGGAGAATCTACTTGAAACGCCTCGGGATTCTCCTCAGCAATTCTACCCGAGACCACGCCAAAAGCGCCTTGCAGAAAGTCCACATCAAAGAGGGCTTGTTGGGGGGCGGTCTGGTCAAACGAAATGTGGCTGAGTTGCATCCTGGAATTTTCTCCCAGAGATACCAAACAGTCGTCCATGAACACGATCTGCACGGACGCGTCTTGGGAGGTGGCGATTTCATCCCGGTTGTACACCGGCATGTTTCGTTCCGCTGCTCTTGGGGTTTGGCCCGGGGAGGTGATCAGGACCTCGCCTTCAGCGGCCTGCACCCAGCCCACGGGCGAGGGGTCCTGGGCAAGGGCCAAGGAAAGCATGGCCCAGACAGCAACTGCCAAGGCCAATAGGTACTTTCGTGAGAATACCTTCATGATTGCGCCTCGCTGGTGAAAGAGTGGTCGAATCAGTGAGGTGCGAAAAAATCTTCGCGCCAGGTGCGTATTGTACGAGAAGATCGCAAAAAAGCGCAACTCCAGGCCGGGTTGGCTGAGATAAAGCAGCTAATGGGCGTTCCACTTCAAGAACGCTTGATATGGCGAGCGTATGCGCCTGGCGGAGGCGGGCTAGCCTTGTTCAAGAGGCGTGTACGCGCCCTTGCGGTGCAGGGCTATGAGCACTTCCACGCCGCCCCGCTGGGCCAGATCGGGATTGGAATATCCCGTGCGCAGGAAACGCTTGCCCTGGTGGCTCACCAAAACACTGAAATTGAGGCGCCTGTCCGGAAAGACCCGGATTTCACTGCACTGGTCGCTGACAGCGAGCGGAGTATGGCCGATCATGGTGTCCTCCTTGACGGATCGGTGCTGCATTTCTGGTGATGAAAGAAATTATGCAACACTCGCGCCAAAAGGCGGTGACACTGCTCGTGTCAGGCAGGAAGGTGAGTGGTGATAAGGCTCAGCCGCTGTTCGCTAAGACGGGGTATCTCGGCCACGGCCTTGGAGTAGGCAGGGTTGTTGGAACTGAGAAGGCCCGGGTAGTCCGCCTCCAGGATCATGGTTTCCATGTCCTGGGAGAACCGGAGCACTTCTGTATCCGGGATATGCTTGCGCTTGATTTCCGTTTCTTTGTACTGGAGTTCCGAGGTCAATTGGCCCACGGCCAGGGATGTCTTGCCCAGGCTTTCATTGATCGTGAATTGGTCGGGGTGGTCGAAGACCAGGATGCGCATATCCTCCACGGCCCTGACAAATCCTTCCACATCCTGGGACAGGTCCAGGAAGGTGGCGTTGTGCTCAAGGTAGAACACTGCACATTTTTTGTAGAATTGCTGCAAAAGAAGTGCGGATTTTTGCATGGCAGTGAATACGTCCAGCACCGTATCGAGGTCGCGGGGGGTCATGGGGTTTCCCTTTGCAGTTCCTGGCTTGCTCGGCGGCGTACCGTGGAAAAGGATGGCGCCTTGGGTGAGGCCCTGCGAGACGTATTCCTGGTGAAGCTCCGTAGGGGTGCCTATAGCAATGCCCGCACCTGCTGTCCAGAAGTGGTGGCGACCTGGGCCTGTTTTTTCAGGGCGAACCCGTCACCCTTCTAAGTTGGTGAGGAACTCGTCATGGGTCAGCCAGAGTTCTTCCACGCGGTACATATGCCAGTGGTCGTGCATCAGGATGTGCCGGGCCAGGATGGCCATGCCGTACTTTGCATATTCCGGGTGCACGGCTTGCTTGGCCCACCCTGCCGCATCAAGGCTTTTCAGTAGTGTCACTTGCTCGATCCTGACCGAGGCAAAGGCCAGCACGGCTTCGGGCACGGTCATGGAGGGGGCGTTGTTTTCCTCGGGGGGCTGCTCTTGTTTCCCTGGAATAAAGGGGATGAACTCAGCCACCTCTTCTTTCTTGATGCGCTGAAGCCGTTCAAGGATCATGGGCTGGACTTCAGCCAGGTGAACGATGTGTTCAGCCACTGACCAAAAACTCTGTTTCCTGCGGACATGAAGGTGTTCCAAGGAGATTTCCTCGGCCAAGCCCTTGAGGATAATGGGAGAATCTTCCAAACCCCTGATTATCGCTGCTCTTGCGGAAGTGTCGCTCATATTTCCCTCCTGGGCCATTTTGGCGTTGCAACCTAAGGAGAAGGTCGCATCATGAACCTTGCCTATCCGGATCATATTATTTCTTCAAGTCAATTGTAACTATTGTAAATTTAATAAAAACACATTATATGTGTTATATGGCTTGTTGTCGTGTAAGGCTTGAAACTCATTTATTGAGTGAATACACGAGGAGAGTGTTATGCTCAGGCTGCGGGAGTTCAGGCAAGGCGCGGAGTGGACCCAACAGCGGCTGGCTCAAGAGCTGTCCACGACCCAGCAAACCATAGCCCGTTGGGAAAGGGGTCAGTCCGAGCCGCCCCTGCGTGTGCTCAGGGAGTTGGCCGAGATCTTCAACACCAGTATTGATGGGCTGCTGGGCCATGCCGGGATTGACGGGCCGCGTGGCTCCCTGCTGGATATGTACCTGAAAAAACCTTTGCCCAAGGAGGTCTGGGGCTACTTTGGCCTGCGGCTCCCGGAGTGGGAGGTGTCCCAGTGGCACCCCGTCACAACTTGGGCGGCCCGGCGCATCGAGCGGACCATGGCCTCGGCAGAGGCCGGACAGGGCTGGCTCTGCTTCAGGACCCTGGCCAACAGGTTGCTGGCGTTTCGAATTCCTGCAGCCGTGCAATTTTCCTTGCGCAGCATTGCCTCGGAACCGCCTCATGGGGATTGGCAAGAGGAGCAAGTGCGCAAGCCCAGGGGCCAGGCCTTGTACCGCAACCTCGCGGAGTTCCTCAACGACAGGGAGTGGATGAGCAGGACCGACACCTCGCAGAGGGGCGCGGTATACGCGTTCATGCAGGAAAAGAAGCTCAACGAAAAGGGTTTGGCCGCGTATCTCCATGATACCCATATCCTTTGCAAGGGCGGGCGGAAGCTTTCCTACAGGGTCAAGACAGCCCAGCTCTGTTCACTGGTCCGGGCCGTGGGGCGGGGAAGGGCCGGTGCGCCTGTTCTTGAGTTGAGCGAATTTCTGGGCGCGTTCCGCAACTTTTTTCCCGAGTCGGGTTTGGCCCTGGTGGACATGCCGCTCATGGATGTGATGGCGCATGCCGCGCGGTTTCAGGATGAGGCTGTCGGACGATGAGGCGAGGGGAGTACGAGATAAGCTGAAACTGATTTGTACCTTCTACAACAAAGGCCGCCTTGTATGGGCGGCCTTTTCACGTGTGTGTTCATGGTGGAGGCGGGGGGAGTCGAACCCCCGTCCGAGAACGGTCCACGCGGAGTATCTACGAGCGTAGTCCTGGTTTCAGTCTTACCGCAACCCGGCCCCAGAACAGGCTAGGGTTACGGCCAGCCTACCTTGAGAGTTTCGCCTTACAGGAGGTGGGCAACCTGCTCAGCTAGCCCGATAGTGTTTCGCCCAAACCGACGTATCAGGCGTCAGCCGGATGGACGTGGTCGCCTTTAGGCAGCCAGTGCGTAATCGTAGTCGTTGTTGGCAACTATGATAATGCCGCTTTTTAACGAGGCCAGCGGCGCCTCGGCTCGCAACCCCGGCTTCCAACGTCCCCGTCGAAACCGGTGCGCCCCCTGTCAAAGAACACCCCGCCGAGAAGCCTCGGCAAGACCATTACATACTATAAGACTTCCCCTGCTCTTTGCAAGCTCATATGAAGCCCTGGATGGCAAGAAAGATTTTGACGTCATTTTAGGGAGGAGTGGGACAAGAGATGTTCGACCCAATACTCCCATGTGGGGATGCTGCACCTCGGAAGAGGGTAATAAAAGGATTTTGCCTTCAACTGTTGTTTCCATGCAGTACAACCATTGCACCTCGAAAAACGCTGGTCAAGTTGGGGTCAGAAAAGGAGGCGACCCTTGGTGCAAACAGCGTTTTGTTCCAGGCAACACCTTCACGAGACCCGCTGGTTCTGGTCATTGCAGCGATCCAACAGTCTCCAAGTTGTTACGTTTGTGCTAATCTCGCTTGATCTGCTTGATCTCACAGGGGAAATAGAGTAAGGGAGACTTTGAACGTTACAATAAGATGCATAATGCAGTGAACCAAGGGGCGAATCATGCTGCACGCGCTCCGGAGAATCTATGGCCGCACGCTTGATTATTCGCTCGGCAGGCGCCACGGACAAGGGGCGACGCCAGACCAATGAGGATGCATTTCTGGTGGACAATGGGCTCCGCTTATTTGTTGTCGCCGACGGCATGGGCGGTGCCAATGCGGGCGATGTGGCCAGCGGTCTTACCGTGGACACCATGGCCCAGTCCATGACCGGTTCGGCCATGGAGCCGGACAAGGACCCCTCTCTGTCCTGGGAGGCGCAAAGACTGAAGGCGGGTGTGTTGGCCGCAAACAATGCGGTGTTTCAATCCTCGCAAAACAATGCCGCGCGAAAGGGCATGGGCTCCACGGTAGCCGCAGTTCTGGTTACGGACGCAACCATTATCGCGGCCAATGTGGGAGACAGTCCCATCTACCGCTTTCGCGGGGACGTGATTGAGCCACTGTGGGTGCCGCACACCTTGCAAGAGCTTTGCAAGGAAGATGAAGAACGCGCAAGGGAATTGACCGAGCAGGAAAGGCACATGCTCACCCGGGCCCTGGGCGTGGGCGGCCATGTGGAAGTGGAAATATTCGAGACGCCGGTGTTCACCAAGGATTGTTTGCTGTTGTGCTCAGATGGCGTCAGTGATGTGGTGTCGCCAGAGGAGATGCGCGACGCGGCCCTGTCACGGAAGCCGGAAAAGGCCTGTGCAGATCTCATGGCCCTGGCCTTGGACCGGGGAGGGCGCGACAATGTCACCGTGGTCATTGTCCGTTGTAAAAAAAGAAATTCCTGGTGGATGGCGCCCTTCACCATGGTTTTGCGGCTATTTGGCCGATAGGGCTGGGAAGGAAGTTGTTCTTCGCGTAAGGAGAAGTGTATGGCCAAACTGATTTTGAAACACAATTTACAAGTCATCGCCACCCATGAGTTGGTCGAGGGCACGACCGTGAATATCGGGCGCAAGGAAGGCAACGACCTGATGGTCGAGCATCTGACCGTGTCCGGAACCCACGCCAAGATCGACGCCCTGAACGAAGGCTACTTGCTTTCCGACCTGCGTTCCAAAAACGGCACCACGGTCAACGGGAAACGCATTGAAGGCTCGCATTGGTTGGCGGATGGGGATATCATCGGTATTGGCACCCATACGCTGACCTTCAGTGTCAGTGGGGATGAAGAGGCGTTCGGTATTGCCGAGGGCTCGAGTCACGACGCTACGGCAGTACTTGATATGGATGAGTTAATGAAGTAATTAGGAAGGATAGGTCCTTAAACGGTCCGCGCGAAGCCCCTGGCCCCGGGGTGAGGCAGGGCGCGCGGACACGCGGGCATACGGTATCGCACAAGGAGGAACCGGGCCATGGCCACGCTGATCTTGAAATACGAAGACGAGATCCAGGGCAAGTACGACCTTGAAGAAGGGCAGACCATTCATGTCGGTCGTAAGGACACCAATGATGTTGTTGTGGAAACCCTGATTATTTCCGGCAACCACTGCAAGATCGACTTTCTCAAGGAAGGGCTGCACCTTACCGACTTAAAAAGTAAGAACGGCACCTTTGTCAACGGCAAAAAGGTGACGTCGAGCTGGCTCAAGAGCGGTGATGAGGTCACCGTGGGCAAACATGCGCTTATCGTAGCCATGACCAGCGAAGAGGCCATGGACTTCGAGTTCGAAGAGGACGACATGGGCAAGACCATGGTCCTTGATCCTGGCCGCCAGGCTGCCGAGGAGCCCGCGGATGATGACGAGCCCCTTGACGGCAGCGAGCCCACGGCCGTTATCTCCTTTCTCAAGGGCGGTCAAGGCGAGGTGCCCCTGACCAAGCGCTTGACCAAGGTGGGCAAGGATTTTTCCAATGATGTGGTCATTGGCGGCGGCTTTACCATCGGCCAGACCGCGTTCACCATCTCCAAGCTCCCGGACGGCTATTATTTGAGCTACGTGGGTGGCATGGCCAAACCCAAGATCAACGGCCGCAGCGTGGGCGAATCCGCGCTCCTGCACGACTTTGACACCATTGAGATCGGCTCGGACAAGTTGCAGTTTTATTTGAAAAAGTAGGTTCTTTTGCTTGTCTCGGAGGTGACCATCCGAAAGAGCAAAACTGCCTGAGACCGCCATGTCCATTATTCGACGCTATCCCGCGCTGTTCTGGGGCCTTGCCCTGACTATCCTGTTCCTTGTGTTGGGATGGTTTCGTCCTGCCAATATCGACAATATCATCCAGGGCCTGGAGTTCATGCAATATGACATGCGCATGGGATTCTTGGCCGAGCCGGAAGCAGAAACACCTATTGTTATTGTTGAAATCGATGAAAAGTCGATCAACATGCTTGGCCGCTGGCCATGGCAGCGCTCCTACATTGCTGATGGCGTCCTGAAAATATTCGCTGGCAGTCCCAAAGCCATCGGACTCAACATCATATTTTCAGAACCTCAAGTTGACCCAGGCCTGGAACGGTTGCGCAAGCTGGAGGAATTATTCGCCAACCTGCGGTTGCATGAGGCTGAAAATGGAGAAATTTTTAGTAATCAACTTGCCAAGGCCGTGAGCGACTTGGAATATGATGAGTTGATGGCCCAAGTTTTTGAAGCCACCGGCATTGTTGTCCTCCCTTCCACGTTTATCGAAGCAATAGTGGCCTCGCCTCAGCCCGAAGAAGTTGATCTCGCCTTGGAATCCCTTGCCGTATCCATGGAGTCCGTGCATGAAGACGCCCAATGCCCGGAGGCCAATGTTGTTCAGCTTCCCATTCCTCTCTATTTCTCATCCATGCGTGGGACGGGGCATGCGACGCTGAACCAGGATTTCGACGGCAAGGTGAGGCGTGAACAATTATTGTATGGGTACCATGGCAACTACTATCCTTCCTATGCCTTGACTCTCGCGGCCCTAGCCCTTGATGTGGAACAAAGTGATATTTCCGCACAAATTGGAACGCAAGTGAGTTATGGGGATCGCGTGATCCCCACATCTCGGGCGGCTGATTACCAGATTACCTTTAAGGGCGATAGGGATGCTTTTGAGCACATTTCCTTTTACGATGTCGTCTATGAGATACAAAGCGAATCGGATATCCCCACGGCCGAGCGCTGGTTCAAGGACAAAATCGTCATCTTGGGTTTTTCCGCAGCCGGGTTGAGCACCCTCAATAATACGCCTGTTTCCAGTCAAGTGACCGCGAGCGAGGTGTCAGCCAACACTATCTGGTCGCTCATCAACGAAAAAACCATTCTCCAGCCCGCCTGGAACAATTGGGCCGAGATCGGCCTTATTGCGTTTATTGGTTTGATCGTGACCTTTGTCATGCCAAGGATCAAGGCCATGCGCGCCAGCTTGATCTTCATTGTGCTCCTTGGCCTGCTGTTGGGAGGCGCCAGCTACTTTTTCGTGGCTAAAGGCCTTTGGATCACCACGTCCTACCCCACGGTCCTGCTTGTCATGGGATACTTAGGGTGTGTCAGCCTTAAATATTTCGTCACCGAGGCCAAAAAGGAAAAGGTCGAGGGCGAATCCGCGGACACCAACCGCATGCTCGGCCTGTCCTTCCAAAGCCAGGGCATGCTGGACATGGCCTTTGACAAGTTCCGCAAGGTGCCTGTGGACAAGTCCATGAAGGACGTGCTCTACAGCCTGGCCCAAGACTACGAGCGCAAGCGCCAGTTCAACAAGGCCGTGTCCGTGTACGACTACATCGAGGAATACGACCCCAAGTACAAGGACATTTCCGAGCGCAAGAAAAAGATGATCCAGGTTGGCGAGACCATGATCCTGGGCGGCGGCGCGGGGGGCATCAATCTCCTGGCCACCATTGAGGGCGGTTCCAAGCCCACCTTGGGCCGCTACGAGATCGTCAAGCAACTGGGCCAAGGCGCCATGGGCATTGTCTATTTGGGTAAGGACCCGCGCATCAACCGCACCACGGCCATCAAAACTTTTCAATTCCCCGAGGACCTTGAGCCAGACGAAGCGGACAAGCACAAACAACGCTTTTTCCAGGAAGCGGAAAGCGCGGGCACCCTGACCCACCCCAACATCGTCACCATTTATGACGCGGGCGAGGAGCAGGACTTGGCGTTCATCGCCATGGAGTTCCTGGACGGCATGGACCTCAAGGACCACGCCAGGAAGGACAACCTTCTGCCCATGTTGCAGGTGATCAAACAGATCGCGGATGTGGCCGACGCCTTGGGCTATGCCCATGACAAGGGCATCGTGCACAGGGACATCAAACCCGCCAACCTCATGCTGCTGTCGGACGGGAAGATCAAGATCACGGACTTCGGCATCGCCAGGATCACGGCTTCATCCCAAACCCAGACCGGTGTGGTCAAGGGCACGCCGCACTATATGTCGCCCGAGCAGATTTCAGGCAAAAAAGTGGACGGCCGTTCCGACCTCTTTTCACTTGGGGTGGTGCTGTATCAACTGCTTACGGGCGAGTTGCCGTTTAAGGGCGAGAACGTGGCGCAACTCATGCACCAGATCATGAACGAGCCGCACCCGGACCCCCGTACCTACAATCCGCAAATAGTGAAATATCTCGTTATTATCATCAATAAGTCCTTGCAAAAGCAGCGCGGCCAGCGCTACCAACATGCAACGCAAATGGCTTCTGATCTGCGCAAGGTTGCCCAGTGGCTGGAAGGAATGCTCGCCAAGCAACAGCAACAAAGCGGCGAAACCGGCGGCCAAGCCTGATGGGCAGGTCGCAGGATATACGGGCTGTAAGGCGTCTCTATGATCACGCTTGAATCCGCCGCGCTCACGGATGTCGGCAAAAAGCGGAAAGGCAATGAAGATTCCTTTTTCCGCGATGACGACCTGCAATTGTATGTCGTTGCCGACGGCATGGGCGGCCATCAGGCCGGTGAAGTGGCCAGCAATCTCCTTGTGGAGACCGTGCAAGGCTACATGCGCAGATTCCAAGAGGAAGAAGGCGATGTGGACGAGTTGGAGGATTCCGACGACAGCTTGTCCCAAGAGGCCAACCGCTTGGTCTCCAGCGTGTACCTGGCCAACCGTGTGGTCAACCAATTCGCCCTGAGCAGGGACACCTATACGGGCATGGGCACCACGGTCTCGGCCGTGTCCTTTACCGAGGACAGCTTTGTCGCCGTGAATGTGGGCGACAGCCCCATCTTTCTCATCCGCGACAACAAGATACAGGTCATTTCCGTATTCCACACCGTGGAGGCGGAGCAGGCCTTGCTCGACCCCGAGGGCAAGTCCAAGCTGGGCAAGCAGTTCAGCCACATGTTGACGCGGGCCATCGGCACCAAGGAGAGCGTGGAGGCCGACGCCACTGAACTTATTGCCAAGAAGGATGATATTCTGGTCATCAGCTCCGACGGCATGAGCGACAAAGTCAAGGCCGAGGAAGTGCTTGATTTGGTGGCCAAGAGCAAGCCGGACAAGGCTTGCCGGTCCTTGGTCAACTTGGCCCTGGACAGGGGCGGTGACGACAACATCACCGTGGTCATCATCAAGGTCAAAAAGCTCAAGTCCACCAAAACCACCAAGACGGCAAAGACCAGCAAGACCGCGAAAAAGGGCAAGAAAAAGAAGTAGCCCGCCTCAAGGGGGTCAAAATTTGACCAGGACCTTTTTTGCCCCGGGAGTCATGGCCCGGGCCATGGCCTCTTCAAATCGATCAAAGCTGTAAATTTCCTCAACAAGACGTGTTACCTCCACCAAACCTTGCTCCAAAAAGGACAGGGCCCAACTGAAGTCGCCGCAGCGCGATCCCTGGATGCGGATTTCATCCACCACCACCCGCGCCATGTCGATTAGGCTGGGGTTGCGGGACGTGGTCTTGGCCACGAGCGTGCCCCGGGGCTTGACCCAGTCCAGGGCCAGGGCCGGGCCGTTTTCACTGCCCGTGGCTTCGACCACCACGTCGAAACGGCCGAATTCGCCAATGTGGCGGGCGTATTGGTCCGGGCCGCTCACGTGGATGGTTTTCACACCATGGGCCTGGGCCACGGCCAGTTTCTCCGGGTGCTTGCCCACGCAGACCAGGGACGGGCAGAACACCCTGAGCGCGCAAGCGATGAGCAGGCCCAGCTTGCCGTCGCCAAGGACCAGGGTCTTGGTGCGGGGCGTCAGGTGGACCTGCTCCGCGATTTCCAGGGCCGCGGCCAAGGGCTCGGTGAACACTGCCTGGGTGTCGTCCACTCCTTTGGGGAGAAGATGCAGATTGGTGATGGGGACAACCAAGTATTGGGCAAAGGCCCCTTGCCGCGCCACAATGCCGATAACCGTTCGCGTGGGGCAGTGGCGTGGGTCGCCGGCCAGGCAGTCAAGACAGGCGCCGCAGCCGCAATTGATCTCCGCGGTCACCCCTAGCCCTTCCAACTCAGGCTGGTCAGGCGCTCGGTCCACAACACCCGTGAATTCGTGCCCAGCAACGCCTGAGAAGCCGTAATATCCCTGATACAGCTCCACGTCTGTATTACAAATACCGGCCATGGTAACGCGAATTCTGGCTTCTCCCGGTCCTGGCAGGGGTATGGGGCGTTCTTCCATGGCAAGGCCGGTTCCCGTGAATACCAAGGCGTTCATGGAAGCTGGGACAGGGGGCATGGCGTAACCTCGGGGTAACAGTGTTGGGAAGAAATGAAGTGGAGTGGTGAGGATAGCCAGGGGGGTATGGCTTGGCAAGTCCACGAGAAAGCAGTATGGAGCCACTTCTTCATGGCAAGGTGAATTGGGCGGGATTTGCAGCCCTTTATTTTCTTGGAATTATTCAGTACATCGTATTGGAAACATACCCTGGAATATAGCACGAGTATGCAACAAGAGTTTCGACATTACGGCCATGGCATCGCCCTGGTCGCTTCGGAAAATCCCAAGGCCGCGAGCGTTGACCGCAAGGTGCTCAAGGAGCTGATGTTCCGAGGCGTCAAAGTGTACTCGGCTGGTGAAATGGCCTTGCAGTACCTTCGGGCCTATGCCGTGTGTTTTGTGTTCGTGGATTCCCGGCTGGACGACATGGAAGGGGCCGCTTTTGTGCGGCGTATGCGCGACGAGGGACTGGCCGCCAAGGCCCCTGCGGTGATGGTCACCACGGACAACCGCCGGACTTCGGTGCTCAACGCCATTTCCAGTGGCTGCAACGGGTATATTATTCGTCCCTATTCCGTGAAAACTTTTGATATGCACATCACCACGGCCATGAAGTCCTTCGGCTATTCCGGTGCGGCCGCGGCTTCCTTGGCAGCGGCCAAGAAAAGCGCGGAGCAGGGCAATTTCGACAAGGCCATTGCCAGCTACAACGATGTAGTGGACATGGAGAACCAAGCCCAGCGGTTTTTTGACCTGGGTGTGAAGATGCTGCTGGCCAAGAAGTATGACGAGTCCATTATCGCCTTTAACAAGGCCCTCAAATACAACAAACTTTACGGCGAGGCCTACAAAGGCCTGGCCAACGCCTACGAAGGCAAGGGTGATGAGAGCAAGCGCCAGGAGTGCTTGAAGCGGGCCGCCTCGGTCTTTGCCAGCCAAAATCGCTTCGAGGAAACCCGTGAAATGTTTGTGGAAGTTGTCAAGCATAATCCTGACGCTGTGAACCCCTTTAACACCATCGGCATGCAGCTCAGGCGCAAAGGGGACTATGAGGGCGCTTTGGACGCTTACTTCCAGGGGCAAAAGATTTCCCCGGATGATGAGCACCTCTTGTACAACATTGCCAACGCCTACGTGTTTCTCAAGGATCGCACCGGAGCCCAGCGCTACGCCGAGGAAGCTCTTAAAATCAATCCCCATTTCGAGCAGGCCGGCAAACTCTACAAAATGCTGACCAAAAGGGATTGGGAGCCGCCGAGTGAAGCAAAACTAGGCGGCCATGAATCCCTCTTGGCTGTGGACGAATAGTGGTCCTCATCAGGAATGAAAAAAGGCCCGGTCAAACGACCGGGCCTTAGGTTTTCTATGGGATGGGAGGGTTACTGCTGTTCGCCGATGAATACGCCCACAGCAGCTTCCCACTTGGTCGCCGCGCCCGAGTCTTGGTTCTGGAAGGCGAAAGTGCCGCCAGTAGCGCCCGGACCGAAAATCGCGCCCTCCACATGGCTGGAGCCAAAGGCCATGCTGCCGCCTTGGGGCATGTCCACGCTTATCCCGGTAATCTCGTAATGGCCGCTGGAAATCGCGCCCGCACCGCCCGTAGCGGTTAAAGTACCTGCTGCGCCGAAATCGCACGACATGTTGAAGTTGGTCACTGAGGCGGTGGAAACATCTATGTCGCAGGAGAAGGATCCAGAGCCTGCTACCGGTCCGTAGTAGGTTCCCCAATCCGCGGCATACTCGCCGGTGACGCTGCCCGCGTAGGTGCCGGACAAGGACGGGTCCACGGAGTCGTTGATTTCGCCCCGCACTTCATAGATAGGACTGAGTTCATAGTCCGTGACGTTGACGGTCACCGAGGATGCGCCACTCATGTCCCACTTGCCCCACTGCATATAGGGCTTTTCACCAAGGGCTATGTATACCAGAGGGATAGTGGGAGGGCCGGTCCAGTTGTTTCCGCCTACGCCCACATAGTCAAGCTCGCCGACCAGGTTGGCGTGCGGTCCGCTTGTTTCAATGTGGTCGGGGTCGCCCCAAACGCCGCCTTCCCAAAGCTTGTATTCAGAGCCCAGGTCCTGGAACGTTGTGTACGGAATTTGGTTGGGGCGGACTTCGTTGCCCGCGCCCACATCCTCGGCAATGATCACGGCTGCCATGACATAGTCGAATTCGTAGGTGACCTCTGGCTCGGGATCTTGGTAGTTTTCGGTGTTGTCGGAAGAGCCAGTGTCGCTGATTATATCACCCGCGCCGCCCGTGCTGTCGGTTCCGTCGCCGAGCAAGGGGTCGCTGGTCGTGCCCGTGGTTCCGTCGGTGCCCACGGTGGTGTCCGTGCCGTCGGTTCCGCCACTGGCGAAGTTGCCTGTGCCCGTGCCGTCGGTGGTTCCGTCGGATGCGCCGTCCGTGGAACCGTCAGTGGCCCCGTCAGTAGTTCCATCAGAGGTTCCGTCTGTAGTTCCATCGGAAGTGCCGTCCGAGGTGCCATCGCTGGTTCCATCGGAAGTCCCGTCATCGGTCCCATCGGAAGTTCCGTCATCGGTCCCATCGGTGGTTCCGTCTGAAGTCCCATCCGAGGTCCCGTCACTGCCTGAGTTGTCAGCGGTTTCAACGGTTCCGTCACCTGTGGTGGTGTTGTCCACGCTGGAGCCGCTGATGGAAGTGTCGTCCTGGATATTCTCGCGCATCTCAGGGGGTAGGTCTTCCACGCCGCCCAGGCCGGATGTGTTGAGGTCCACATAGGTGTAATCGTCGTATATGAATTCCCGATTGTTGTTGCCCCTGTGGGTGATTTCAATATGGTGGTCCTCGGTGAGATGGAATGCTCCGTAGGATTCCTCACCCGTGGCTGGGTCACGTTGGCCATAGAGGGACGTGCCTCGAATGCCGATGGTGGCCAAGGGCGAACGGATGTTGAACTGCTCGGGGTTGTCCTGGGCCACGCCGCCCGTGATCATGCGGAAGGTGCCCCGGTCAAAGTTCATGAGCAGTTCTGAATTCTCGGGTTGGGTTGGGGTGTAGACAAACTCGTCCATGGTGATTTGGCTGTCCGGCCCCAAGGCGAGAATGGTCTGGTCATTGAACATGACCTGGATTTTCCCGTTGTCCGAGGTGGTTATGGTTTCACCAAAAAAGATGGGGTTGGAAATGGACAGGGCGCGGGAATCTTGACCTGACTGGGCCCAAACCTGGCCTTCCACACCAATGACCGCTCCGATTTCTTGGGCCATGGCGGGTGAGGCTATCATTAGAGCCAACATAAGCGCTGCAAGCGAGAAGGCATATCGAGCCATGTGGGTATCCTCCAGAGTTTCCTGGCATGGCGAGGCCTGTACCGGGGTACTGGATCTTTGCAAGTATTGGTCCCAATTGGGTGTGGAACGCGCGCTTCGAAAAATTATAAAACTTAATGTACCTTATGGTTGTAGTGGTAGAAGAAGTTTTTCCTCTATGCAACAATGTTCAAGCGTCTCACACACGGCTGCGTGACACACATTGCCGCGGCTGGTTGTCTGACCATATATCGGCATATAGTCAGAAAAACAGCTATTGCGATCATTTATGGTCAAACCCCTCAGGGCCTCGTGACCAAGGCTCAGTTGGGGGGCAACAAAGCCCGAGCGCTGGATTTTGCGCAGTATAGTTCAGTTTCTGGGGGCAGGGCAACCCGTGGGGGCTGAGAGAGGGACTAAAATTCATAGATTAAGCTCACGCTGTGCATGAACTTGTTGTAGGAGTAAGCGTCGAAGCTCGAAGTGTGGCTGGAGACCTGTGTGGAGAGCATCACGGAAAAGCCTTCCCAGATGCCCTTTTTTATGGAAGCGGTGAGCCGCCTTTCATGGTCGCGACGGTCGGTCTGAACCAGGGTGGAGGCAGGAGCGTCGTAGCGGATATCCTTGTATCCCAGGCCGATGGAGATGGTTATCTCCTCGGGCAGTTTCATGGTGTAGGTGGCGGAGAGGTCGTAGCCCGCAGAGGAGTGCACGGCTTCCTTGGCGTCGTCTTTGAAGTAGCGGGCACCCAAGACCAAGTTGGAGCCGCTGTCACCGATCATGAACCTGACATAGCCGCCCAGGCTGGTGAACCAAGCGTCGCGGTCGTCATTGGGCAAGTTGTCGCGCCACTCCAGGTGGGAGTCCGCGATCAGGTGCGTACGGGGGGTCACGGCGTATAAATACGTAATACTGCCGCCCCGCAGGTTGATGAGATCATGGCCGCCGTAGTCGATGTCCTGCACCTTGCCTTGGACCTGGAGGATGTGGTTGCCCATGATAAAGCGCAAACCCGTACTGCCGCCGGTGGTGGCCATATCCGTGTGGTTTTCCGTATCGTGTTCCGTGCGATAGTGGTTGCCGCCGATAAGGGCCAGAATTTCCCCGTCCTCGTCAAGGGGCAAGGAGGCGTGGACTGAAGCCGAAGCGAGCATTCCTTGGTCTTCCGAGGGCAAGGCCTCGTCGTCAAGGATGATGTCGCCGATGTCGGTTTCCACCAGTTCGCTGCTGGCTCCGTAGTTGACATTGCTGTCGTAGAACCAGCCGAGTTGCAGGGTGCCGCTGACATTCGGCCCCGGCTCCTGGCTTTCCATTAATTCCATGTATGCCAGGATGTTTTCCCGAACCTGCTCGGGCGGATCGTGGGACAGCACGGTTTCGAATTCACGCTTGGCTTCTTCGGGCTGGTTCATGGCCATATACGTCATCGCCATCTCCAGGCGCACCCTGTCCGCATCGGGATTCCACATCAAGAGCCGTTCAAAGTAGAACAGGGCCAGGGGGTAGTTCTCCATGCCGTATGCAGCCAAGCCCATGTTGAAATTGATGTTTTCATCCTCGGGATAGTCCTTGAGCAACTCGGCGAATACGGCGTAAGCCGTGGCAAAGTCGTTTTGGGCAAGGGCGGAGAGCCCTTGGCGCTCCATGTCCCTGCGGCTGCCCTGGACAACAGGAGCGGCCCCGGCAGTGGGGTCGGCAGGAGCAGGGGAACGTGGCGTTTCCGAGGCAGCGATTGTCCCGGAGGATTCCTGGCCCTCGCCGGCCGGTGGCGGTGGGGAAGGAGGTGGTTCTTCAACCAATGCTTCAACAATGGTCAGGGTCACGCGCCGGTTTTGCGCACGGCCTTGGGCAGTGTCGTTGCTCGCCAGGGGCGAACTTTCCCCCAAGCCGCGCAGCCGGAGCCTGGCCGCATCAAGGCCCATCTCCTGGACCAGGTACTGGGCCACTTCCGCGGCGCGGCGTTCGGAAAGGGCCATATTGGCCGCGCTGTCACCCACGCTGTCCGTATGCCCTTCAATGAGAACGCCGTACACGGGGTTGGCCAGCATGACTTGGCCAATGTGAAGGAGCAAAGCGCGTGAATCCGCATCAGGAGTATTGCCTCCCGTGGGATAGTACAGGATTGCTGGGTTTTCATTGGGTGGGGGGCAGCCCGTGACATCCACCCCCAGGTTGGCAGGAGTGTCAGGGCATTGGTCCACGGAGTCGGCCACTCCGTCGTTGTCCTGGTCTCCGGCGCGGGCCAGCAAGGCCTCCTGCGGTGCTTCTTGCTCTTGTTCATCGGCTTCTTCCGCCGATGTTGTCGACTCTGTTGTGTACAGCGCTGAGTCACTCGGTGAAACAGATCGCGAGGAGCAGGCGGGCAAGGCGAGAAGCAGGAGGGCGATGGGCAGGAGCAGGCGTTTCATGGCAAAGGGACATGTGTTGGAGGCAGTGATGTATTTGTCGCAAGTGCAGTGCTTCGTGGTGTTACATGTCCATGCTTGATTGATGTACAAGGGCAGTATCTTCCAACTCTCACATAATAGATATCGCTTGAATGGTCAATACACAAAACATGCCAGCACACCACAGTTATATGATGTGTTACTTTAACTTTTTATGGTGATTCAGCTTTTGCCCCCATGCACTGGGCTGCTCAAGAAGAAGGACGGAAAAAAAGATGAGGAATAATTTGCGGATTACACACCAGGGAAAGCAGCAACGAACTGGTCCGTGTTCTGGAGCAATACCCCAGCGTCTGCTTCACCACCCGGAAAAAGGCAAGGGGAGAGGGCCTACGAGCGGTCGCCTGAAGCCAGTGCTTGTTCTGGACCGCTCTGCTTGAGGATCAAGAATCCTTGGGACATATCATCGCTAGGAAAAAGCCCTGGAGTCCCATCAGGGGAATGGGCCTCAGCGCCGTTGTCCTCAAGGGGATATGTCAAAACATCGGCGGAAGAATTCAATGTTTCGTGTGAGTGGGATTGAGCGGCAGCCGCTCTCTTGCTTCTGTGTTGAGCGGCCTGGTTGTGGTCCCCTGCGAGCGAGGCCGGCAACGCTGGAGACTGGTCCAGGGATGCCTCGGACGGAGTGATTTCAACCGCCTCGGAAGGGGACGGTTCAGACGGAGAAGGTGCGCTTTCTTCCCCTGGCACAGGAGTAAGGCCGGAATCCATGGCCAGGGAATACCCCATGCTCAGATCAACAATGATGATCTCCACCCGCCGATTTTGCTCTCGGCCTTGCTCAGTGGTGTTGTCCGCCATGGGGTCGAATTCCCCCATCCCCCGGGAACGGATGCGGTTGGCGTCAAGGTTGAAGTCAGCTGTGAGTTGGTCCGCCACTGCCTTGGCCCTGCTTTCAGACAGCAGCTGATTGTATTCAGCCGAGCCCGTGCTGTCCGTATGGCCGTGAACCAGAACTCCCAGGCTGGGATTGGCCGCCAACAGCTCGCCCACGCACTGCAGCTCTTGTTCTGCCGCCTCCCCCAGCACATCCCGGTTGTACCCGAAACCCAGCACCACATGTTTGGTGTCGGGTTGAGGACAACCTGCAGTGTCCACACTCAACCCTTGAGGAGTTCTTGGACAACGGTCCTCGATATCGGGCACACCGTCGGCGTCACTGTCAAGCACCTCGGGTTGGGACGCATCCATTTGATCAAAGTGTTGGGTAATGGAGTCTGTATTTCGTGATATCGCGGCCAAGCTTCCGGAGCTAAAGGACTTGGTGCTGCAAGCGGGCAGCAACAAAATACACAGGATCAGCAGAACAGGAAAATGTCTCATGGAAAGCTCTCTCTGCGCATGGCTGCGATGCGTGGATAGTACAGAAATACAGCTCAGGACTGCGTAAGCCAAACAGGCCTGAAGCATGCGGATGCTCCGTAGTTGTTGAAAAAGCAATAAACAACAGAATACATCACGTCAATACGCAATAGCAGTACAAGAAGTATAGCATTTGTCGTGCAGGGTTGACTGTAGTTTGCGGTAGTTAACTGTGTGGAGTGGGGAGGGATGTCTGGGATGTTGAGTGGAGATTGTTAAGAATTCTTATGGAATCAAGGATGTTGAGATGAGTGTCCCCTCCAGCGAACCGGAATGAATAGCATAGTCGCCACAAGGAGAAGAAAGAAAACAACATAGATGACAGTGAACGTGGATTCGCTCACGTCATGATAGAAAATGCGCTCGGCCCAATGGCTCATGAAGCTTTTTTCATAGGTGCGGCCTTGCCCGGCCAAGAGCCTGAGATCGTATTCCCACGTGGTGAGGGGGCAGAACCATCCAGCCAGGGATTCCATGACCACGATGCCCATGGCCGCCAAATGGGTGCCTCTGAACCAACGGTTGGTGACAAAACCCCAGCGAAACAGTTTTCCCAGCCAGATCACGGCGAATCCAAGCACGATATACGCCGCGAACGAGACGTGCAGGAGCAGGACAACATCGGCAAGAAAAGCATACACTTTTGGTGACATGGCAGGCGTCCTTGCTGTTTCCAAAGACTACCTGTTCTTGAGGAGTCGCGCCAGGACTCAGGCAACAAAAAAGCCCCTTCCTGGAGAAGGGGCTGAATGTGTCGTGGTAGCGAGGGAGGGACTTGAACCCCCGACACTGCGGATATGAGCCGCATGCTCTAACCACCTGAGCTACCTCGCCGCGCGAAGCCCGTCTACTTAGCCAAAGCCCGAATAAAATGCAAGGGCTTTTTCGGGCCTGAATCCTGGGGCTTGCAAGGCGGGGTCGTTATTCACCCGGCCAAAAGATAAGCACCAGCGGCGCAATGACAAGGCGGTAGTAAGCAAAGGGCCGTAATGTGATCAGCTTGAGCAGGCCGATGAAGGCCTTGACCGCAGCCCAGGCCGAAAAGAAAGAGACCACAAAGCCCACAGCCAAAAAGCCCAGATCAGATGGGGTGAACAGGTGCCAGGTGTCGAGCAGCTTGAAGCCCGTGGCCGCGACCATGACCGGCACCGCCGCGATAAACGAGTATTCGGCGGCCAAGCGGCGTTCAGCGCCCAGGACCATGCCGCCCATGATCGTGGCGGCGGAGCGGGAAAAACCGGGCCACAGGGCCAAACATTGGAACAGGCCGATACCCAACGCCAGCAAGGGAGTCATGTCGTCCAGCACCTGGAAGCGCGATTTGCGGGGTAAACACTCCACCACGATGATGGCCACGGCGCCCACGCCCAGAGCCCAGGCCACGGTTGTCGGGCCGAAAAGGTGGGCGTCAATGGCGTCTTCAGCCAAGAGGCCAACGATACCGGCGGGCAGGGTAGTCAGGAACAGCAGCCATAAGCCGCGCATGCCCGAGAAACGTTGCTCCGCCTTGGGCCGGACCAGGCCCCAGAAGCGTTGACGGTACAGGACCACCACGGCCAGGATCGCGCCCAACTGGATGATGACCTCAAAGGCGTTGGCCTTTGCGCCGGTGAAGTCCAGCAAGTGGCCCGTGAGAATGAGGTGGCCCGTGGACGACACGGGCAGAAATTCCGTGAGCCCTTCCACAATGCCCAGGATAATCGCGGTGAACCAGTCCATGTGTGTTCCTTGTCAATAGCTGGAGTGAGATGTCGCGCCTTGGGCTTGCTGGCTATCCCTTCCCAGGCCAAGTTGCAAGCGGAAAGCGCATGGAGGGTTTGAGCAAGCAAAGCTGCCGGAAATGTTGCCAGGTCCCCGGCCTTGGTGTAGGTGATGTGCTCGTGACACCCCAACCCTTTCGGAGGTCCCCATGGCCACGGTCATGCCCAATGACGAACTCATGCGCAAAGCAGTGCGCCACGTTGACGAACAGCTCAAGCCGGGCGGTCCCTCCTTGGCGTCCCTGGTGGAAGAAGCGTCCGTTCGCTTTAATCTGGGACCCAAGGACGCGGAATATCTGATCAAGTTTTTTTCCGACCCGGAACGCAACGGCTAGGCGCTCTCGCCGCTTCCCGCCCCCTTGGTTACCCTTCTCAACCGGCAGCTGTTCAAGGAAATCTTTTTCCTTTTCAGCCTCTGCCTGGGCTCTTTGGTCTGCCTCATTGTGATCGGCAGGTTCCTGCAATTGCGGGATCTGCTCCTTGGCCTGGACATCAGCTTCCTGGACCTCTTGCTCCTGTTTTTTTACATGAGCCCTTTTTTTCTGCTGCTGCTCCTGCCCGTGTCCTGCATGCTCGGCGTTTTCTTGACCTTATTGCGCATGTCCACGGACCGGGAACTCGTGGCCTTGAAAAGCGCGGGCATCAGCTTGTACCGGCTGATACCCGCGCCCCTCATTTTTTGTATTCTGTGTACTGCGGCCACCATGTTCATTTCTTTTTACGGCTTGTCCTGGGGCATAGACCATTTCCGCGCCCGGGTCGTGGACCTGGCCCGGACCAAGACCCAGCTTGTGCTCCAGCCCGGTGTGTTCAACAAGCAGTTCCCCGGGCTCATGGTTTACGCCCGGCAAGTGGACAACTCTCGGGGTCTGTTGGAGCATGTGATCGTGGAGGACCAGACCCGCGATACGGCTACGGCCACGATCCTGGCAGCACGGGGCGCCATTTCCACGGATTCCGACCAGGGCGTGATCATGATCGTGCTGGAAGACGGCCATGTGTACCGCCAGGAGCAGGACCGCATCTCCGTGGCCTCGTTCGAGCGCTACCAAGTGCGTCTCAATCTCTCCAACCTGCTCAGGGGCTTTGAGCTCTTTGACTTGTTTGACGCCCAGCCCAGGGAACTCTCCCTGAACGCATTGCGCGAGCTCATGCAGCATCCCGAACTCATGGAACACTACCATTACGACCTCAAGGATTACCGCAAGATTCGAGTCGAGATCCAGAAACGCTGGGCCTTGCCCGCGGCCTGTCTTGTTCTCGGACTCATCGCCGTGCCCTTGGCTTGCGCCTTCGAGGGCTTTGACCGCAAGTACGGGGTATTTTTCGCTTTGGCCATCTTCTTGATATATTACTCCTTTTTGTCCTTTGGTATCAGCCTTGGCGAAACCGAAAGCCTGGATCCCCGTGTAGGCTTGTGGTTGCCGAACGTGGCCTTGGCCTTGCTCGGTGTTATTGGATTTCGCCAGGTAGCTCGGGAGAAATCCTTTCGGATCGTGGACTTGGCGCGCAATCTGAAGTGGCCTTTGTGGAGGCGTGCATGAAGATCCTGGGCCGGTATTTATTGCGCACGAATTTGTACTATATTTCCGTGTGCTTGGCCCTGGGCGTGGGCATTTACATTCTCAGCGACCTGTTCGACCGCTTGGACGACTTTGTGGAGGCCGGACTGGGCTTCAAGACCATTGTTGTCTACTTTCTGGTCAAGACGCCGCTTATTATCTCCCAGATATTGCCCGTGATTTTCTTGCTGTCCGTGATGGTGCAACTCTCCATCATGGGCCGGTCCAGGGAACTGTTGGCCTTGCAAACCGGGGGCGTGCCCCTGGACAAGGTGGTGCTGTTCCTCGTGATCTACGGTGTGGTGTGGGCTGGAGTGCAGCTCGGTTTTTCCCAGCTCGTGGGCGTGCATGGCGAGCAGGAGGCCTACCGCATATGGAAGGAAGAGGTCCGCGATCAGCCCATTGACAACAGGATCATGACCGATGTCTGGTTTCGGGAAGGGCCCTACGTGGTCAAGATCGACACCTTGTACCCCTACCGCGAAGAGGGCGAGGGCGAGGGCGTGACCGTGTATATGCTCGACGACCAAGAGCTGGAATGGCGCAAGATCATCCGCGCCGAGACGTTTCGGGTCGACGACAATACCTGGACCCTGTACCAGGCCGAGGTGGTCGACCCCACGGATTTCAGCTTCTCCACCCAGGGCATGATGAACTTGCCCCTGCAACATGATCTGCAATCACATACAGCCATTGAGGGCGATCCCGCGCGCTTGCCCTTGTGGCGTTTGTCCCTGGAGATTGAGCGGCTGCGGGCCTCGGGCTCCAATGTGGAGCGGCTGCGCTCGGCATGGCACATGAAGCTGGCCTACGCCTTCTCCATTCCGGTCATGGCGCTTATCGCAATGGCCCTGGTCACCTGGCGCGACAACATCTACCTCAACGTGGCCCTGTCCATGGTCCTGGCTTTTGCCTATTACGGTGGATTCGTGGTTGGGGCTTCGGCCGGGGAAAAGGGCTTGGTGCCGCCCTTCATTGGGGCCTGGGGTGCGAATCTAGTCTTTGGATTGTTGGCCATGGCCCGGTTGAGTTGGGTCTTTCGCTCGCGGGCGTAGCAGAGGCGAATATCTTTTTTAGTCCAC
>QZKZ01000111.1 GCA_004796465.1 Desulfovibrio sp. | reverse complement strand
TGCATCCCAAGGCGGACGTTTTTCTTGCGCCTGCATACTGAAATGAAAAAGGCCGCCCCGCGCCAGGCAGGGCGGCCTTCACCGCATACAGGTATCAGGCAAAGGACTTACATCTCAATGCCTTCGAGCCAGGACTCGACCAGCTCGGGATTTTCTTCCATGAAACGCAGGGCGTTTTCATAGCGGTCAGCGCCTTCTTCGGCGTTCCAGCCCATGAGCATGCCCAATTGGCTCGCATCTTCATAATGGAAGTTGTCGAGCAAGGTGTACACGTCAGGCATGTCTTCGTTCAGGCCCTTGCGCACGATGGTGCCGATGTATTCTTCCTCGCCCAGCACGCCCTTGGGGTCTTCCAGGTACTTGAGTTCCCATTTGGCGAACTTCCAGTGGGGGGACCAGGCCGTGACGATGATCCACTGCTCGTTGTCAATGGCGTCGCCCAGGGCCGTGGTCATCATCACGTCGCTGCCCTCGACCAGGGTCATGTCCGCGAGCTCGTAGTCCACGAGGACTTGCTCGGAAAGCTTCATGAGGCCCGCGCCGGGGTCGATGCCGATGATTTGGTTGTTGAACTCGGCGGCGTGGGCGTTGACTTCCTCGATGGAGTTGATGGTCACGTACGCGGGCACGGCCCAACCGATGCGTGCGCCGCCAACGATCTGGCCAAGGTTTTCCACGTCGTCTTCCACGCCAGCGAGCAGGTCAGCGTGGGTGCCGGGCAGCCAAGCAGTGACCATGCCGTCGGCATCGCCGGTGGCCAGGGATTGCCACATGGCGGCGTTGGCCACGGGCAGCATCTCCACTTCATAGCCCATCTTTTCTTGCAGCACGGCAGCCACCAAGTTGGTGCTGGATGCGGCGCAATCCCATTCCACGTACACGAGGGTGACCTTGTTGTCCTCGGCATGGAGAGCGCCGGCCAGGACGGCGCTCAGGGCCATGACAGCGATGAGGCAGATAATAAGACGTTTCATGCGTATTCCTCCGGTTTGTGATGAAATCCTCGATCGTAAGGCTACCTATTTCTTGGTCCCGACTTTTTGCAGGACCCGGTCAAGAATCATGGCCACGATCACGATGCCGATGCCGGCTTCGAAACCACTGCCCATCTTGAGCCGTTGAATGGCTTTCCAGACTTCGCCGCCCAGGCCTTTGGCGCCGATCATGGCGGCGATGACCACCATGGACAGGGCGAGCATGACGGTTTGGTTGACCCCGGCCATGATCGTGGGCGTGGCCAGGGGGAGCTGGAGTTTGAACAGCTTTTGCCAGCGCGTGGAGCCGAAGGCGTCGGCGCATTCCACGAGTTCCACGGGCACTTGGCGGATGCCCAGGGCTGTGAGGCGGATGGCCGGGGGCATGGCGAAGATCACGGTGGAAAAGATGGCCGCGACCTTGCCCAGTCCGAAAAAGGGAATGGCCGGGATCAGGTACACGAACGCGGGCATGGTCTGCATCACGTCCAGGATGGGCATGACCATGTTGTGGATCACGCGGCTCATGGCCGTACCGATGCCCAGGGGGATGCCCACGGAAATGGCCACCAGGGTGGCGACCAGGACCAGGGCGATGGTGGACACGGTCACGTCCCACAGGCCCATGTTCAGGATCAGCAGCAACCCCAGCATGGCGAACCAGGTGATGGGCCTGTTTTTGGTGAATTGCCAGGCCAGCAGGCTGAAGATGGCGATGGTGGACAGGGCCGTGTGCAGGGCCACGGGCGTGGCCGAACCTGTGGTGATGTAGGAAAAATACAACCACAAGGCCAGGCCCGCGCCGAGGTACACCGGGGCCATCCACCATTTGGGAGCCAGCCGGTAGGCCAGCAGGGCGAACAACAGGCAGGTGCAGGCCGTGACCGCCCAGGGATGCATGGGCTCCCAGATGGATTTTGTCACGGACCAATCCGGAGCAAAGCCGCGAATGATCGCGGTGAGCAGGATCAGGCCCAAACCCGCGAAAAGGATCCAGCGGACCTTTTTGCTCCGCTTGCCCTGGGGAAACACCAGGCTCCAGGCTATGATCAGGAATATGGCGAGATAGAGGCCCAGGGGCACGTCGAGCATGAGGCTCTCGAAGATGTCGAGGCCTTCGGAGGTCCAGGCGGAGACCGCTTTGGTGAAGCTGGAGATATTGGCGGACAGGCGGTCAACCGCGTATTCCAGGATTTTGCCCAAGGGAAACTTGTCGATGTTGACCACGGAATGGACAATTTCCCGGCCCAGGTCCTTGATCTCGCGCCAGCGCTGCTCCATGGGCGTGAGGGACAGGAGATATTCCGTATCGCCTTGGTCCAGGCCGCTGAGCATGACTTGGTAGGCGTCTTCGTAGTCCAGGTCCTTGCCCATGGTCAGGGTCACGGTCAAGCCGTCCTCGGAGACCTCGACCTGTTCCACGGCGAATTCCTTGTCCGGCTTGTCCTGTTCATGGACCAGCACGTTGGCGGGGTCGGTCCAGCCCTCGGGCGCGGGAGCGTCCAAGGTCAGAATTACGGTGTCCTGGCGGGCGATGTCGCCGTTCGTAAGGGGCTCGGCCTGGGCGGACCAGGGCGCGAGCAGGAAAAGGTGTACGGCGAGCAGGGCGATAAACGCCGGGAAAGCGCGCCATACGTTCCGGACCGCTGTGCGGGGATTATTCGACTGCGCTTTCAATGGCATCGGGATTACCTCGTTCTGCAATGGCGGCGAGCAGGGAGCCCTTGACTATGACGCCCTGGAGTTTGTCTTCTTCATTGACCACGGCCAGGGGAAAGGGCTGGTCGTAGATGATCTGGATCAGGTCCTGGGCCGGGGTATCGAGCAGGACCTTGCGGATGTCCGTGATCATGATCGAACTGAGGTCGCGGCTGCCTGATTCCAGGAGTTTGGCTGCGTCCTCGGCGGTGATGATGCCCGCGACTTTGCGTTCCGGGGCCAGGACAAAGATGGAGGAGATGGCGGCCTTGCGCATCTTGCGCAGGCAGGCGCGGGGTCCGTCCGTGGACAGGGAGGCCACGGCCTCGGTCTTTTTCATGACCGAGTCCGCGGTGAGCACCTTGGTGATGTCCACCTCTTCCACAAAGCGGGCCACATAGTCGTTGGCCGGCTGGGTGAGAATGTCCTCGGCCGTGCCGATCTGCACGATTTCCCCGTCCTTCATGAGCACGATGCGGTCGCCCAGCTTGAGGGCTTCGTCCAGGTCGTGGCTGATGAACAGGATGGTTTTTTTCATTTTTTCCTGCAGGATGAGCAGCTCGTCCTGCATGTCGCGGCGAATGAGCGGGTCCAGGGCGCTGAAGGCCTCGTCCATGAGCAGGATGTCCGGGTCCAGGGCCAGGGCGCGGGCCAAGCCCACGCGCTGCTGCATGCCGCCCGAGAGCTGGCGGGGAAAGGATTCTTCCCAGCCTTTGAGGCCGACCTGTTCCAGGGCCCTGTACGCGGCGTCGCGGCGCTCCTTGGGGGCCACGCCTTGGATCTCCAGGCCGTATTCCGCGTTTTGGCAGACCGTGCGGTGGGGAAACAGGGCGAAGTTCTGAAAGACCATGCCCAGCTTTTCCATACGCAGTTTTCTCAGTTCGTCCTGGGGCAGGCCCGTGACTTCCACGCCGTCGACCACGACCTTGCCTGCGGTGGGCTCGATAAGCCGGTTGATGCAGCGCACCAGGGTGGATTTCCCCGACCCGGACAAGCCCATGACCACGACGATTTCGCCTTCGGCCACGGAAAAGGAGGCGCGGTTGACTCCCACGCCGAGTTTGGTCTTGGCGAAGATTTCATCCTTGCCCAGGCCTTTGTTCAGCATTTCCAGCCCCCGCTCGGGGTGGGGGCCGAAAATCTTGCTGAGATTTTCGACAACAATTTTTTCCATGTAAAATATCCTGGGGGAGCGTGGTTGATGGGAAGTTCTCGGTGTTGAGCTTCTAAGGATACCATTCATAATGTCAGTGTCAACCAAGCGGTGTGAAGGTGTCTCGCATTGTATCTCAAGAAAATACACCTAATGATGTATTGGCTCATTGCATGGAGAGTAGCAGTGTTCAAGGATTGTTGCCCGGATATATTTAACTGTAGTGTTCGCAATAGAGTTGATGGTTTTTCTTTTATCTTGGAGAAACTACTGCATGTATATTCACGTGCAAAATAAACTCCTAGAATATTAGCGAATATACAGAAAAGTATTGGGTGGGCCCAATACGTGCGAAAAGGTTCACCTGACCTGAACGGGATGTGCCAAAAGCTGCACAAACTTCCTGCACATATGCTTGGACTACCGTGTAACACACTGGAATTATGGACTTCGCCTTTGGCACGATTCGTGGTAAGGGAAGGGCGGGAATCACAAACACATGGAAATTGTCCGCCGATCCGAAGTCAAGGGCGCCCTGATCATCGGGGCGGTGACCGTCATTATTGTCGGGGTGGCGCTAATTCTGGCCACGCTGTCCAGTTTGAGGCGGCAGCGGGAACTGGTGGGCGACCACCTCTACCTGACGGCCTGGTCCCTGCATCATGCCGTGGCCGGATCGATCCGCCCGGTGCGGGGCGAAGGCCATGGCCAGACCATGCTGGAGTTTCGCCCGGACGCCAGGGAATACTTCCAGGAGCTGGAACAGGGCGGCGTTGTGGTCTTCGTCGGGGTGTTCGACGACACGGAACCCCGGTTGTTCCACGCGGCCGATGGCGTGGAAATCAGCGAGCCCGAGTTGCCCCACCATATCCATAAGGGCCTGCAGCAGGACGGGGAGTGGTCCGGGGTCTTGCCTCTGGGCGGGCTGAGCGTCTATGTTTTTGGACGGAGCATGGGCCCCACCCGGCCTGACCGGGGGCCGGAGAATATGGGGCCTCAGGACGACCGTCCAAGCTTCCAAGAGCCCCGGCCGGAACTCTACTTGGTGGTGGGCATGGACATCTCCGGGCATATGGAGCTGTACCGCCAATTTCGCCGCAACGCCGTGCTCCAGGTCATATTCATCCTGGGCACGGTGATCTTTATTTGGATATTGGCCATCGGCCTCATGAAACGGTTGGGCTCGGCCCGGCAGGCCGCTTCCCTGTCCAGGTTTCAGTCTACCTTGCTGGACAACTTGCCCGACGGACTCCTGACCATGAACGCGCGTGGAGAAATCCTGTCGGCCAATCCCTCGGCGCACAGGATTCTCAAGGTCGCGCCGGGAACCCTCGTGGGCGGCGGCCTCAAGCATTTGCCCAAAAAGGTGTCCTTGTCCCTGGCCCAGGGTGGTGCGCACATGGCTGAGGGTGATTGGCAGCAAGTGGAATACGCGGGCCTCAGGCTGGAGGTGCTGGCGGTACCCCTGCGCGACGGGCAGGGCGGCGTAGACAGCCGTCTCATTCTTATCCGTGACCGCACCGAGATCCGCGAGTTGGAAGAGAACCTGGGCGAGGCCGAGAAACTGGCGGCCATGGGCGCCATGGCCGCGGGCGTGGCCCATGAGATCCGCAACCCCTTGAGCGCCCTGCGCGGTTTTGCCCAGTATTTCTCCAAGAAGTTCGCGGGCCGCTCGCCAGAGGAAACCTACGCCCGGACCATGGTCCAGGAGGCGGACCGTCTGAATAGGGTGGTTGCTGACATGCTGTTTTTAGCCAAACCCAAGCCCCTTGCGCCCGAGCTTGTTGATCTGGCCCCCCTGGCTGGGGAAGTGGAGCAGCTTCTGGGCCAGGATATCGTGGGCAGCGGCGTGGCTCTGGACACGGACTTTCAGGCGGCCCTGGCCCGGGCTGACCGGGACGCCCTGAAACAGGCGCTGATCAATTTGGTCATCAACAGCATCCACGCCTTGGTGGAGACCGAGAGCCATTCCGGGCAAGCAAGGGCCGAGGCAGGGTCGGAACCCGAACTGACAGTGAGCCGCAAGGCCGCGCCAGGGGCAAGAATCGTCATCTCTTCCCGGCGGGCTGAGCAAGGCCTGTCCGGAGTCTGGGTCGCGGTCACGGACAATGGGCCGGGCATGGGACCCGAAGCCAAGGAACAGGCATTCGAACCCTTTTACACGGGCCGTCCTCAAGGAACAGGTCTGGGCCTGTCCATTGTCTACACGATCATGCGCGACCACAAGGGCAAGGCGCAGATCGACTCCATCCCTGGCCAAGGCACGTCAGTGCGGCTGTTTTTCCCCGAGTCCTCGGGTAGGTCCGAGTCCGCTGACTCCCCAGGGCCTTCGGCCACGGAGTCCTCCAGTGAAGCGCAAGAGGAAGGTGCATGATGAAACGGTTGCTGGTCATTGACGACGAGCCGGGGCACCGGCTCATGGTCAAGGCGGTCATGGAGGACGCGGGCTGGACCGTGAGCGAGGCCGGGTCCGGAGAGCAAGGTTTGGAAGTCCTGGAGTCCGACAACGTGGACGTGGCCCTGTGCGACATGCGCATGCCCGGCATGGACGGCATGGAGACCCTGGAACGCATCCACATGCTGCGCCCCCAGTTGCCCGTGGTCATGCTCACGGCCTTTGGCACCGTATCCACGGCTGTGGACGCCATGAAACGCGGAGCCTACGACTATTTGACCAAACCCGCGGACAACGAGGAATTGGTCACGGTCCTGGACAAGGCCCAGGAATATGGGCGCTTGGTCCGGGAGAACGAGCAGCTCAAATCCCGGCTCAAAGGCGACGGACAGGGCAGGGAGATCGTAGGCGATTCCCCGCCCATGCGCCGGGTCCTGGATCTGGTGGCCCAAGCCGGGCCCAGCGAAGCCACGGTGCTCATCAGCGGCGAATCGGGCACTGGCAAGGAGCTCATTGCCGAGGCCCTGCACAAAGCGAGTTTGCGGGCCGCCAAACCCTTGGTCAAAGTCAACTGCGCGGCCCTGCCCGAGAACCTCTTGGAAAGCGAACTGTTCGGCTATATGCGCGGCGCGTTCACCGGCGCGGTCAAGGACAAGCCGGGCCGCTTCCAACTGGCTCAGGGCGGGACCCTGTTCTTGGACGAGATTGGGGAAATGGAGTTGCCCTTGCAGGCCAAGCTGCTTCGCGCCTTACAGGAGCGGGTGGTGGAGCCCCTGGGCAGCGTGCGCCCCGTGGAGGTGGACGTGCGCATTCTGGCGGCCACCAACCTCGACCTTAAGCAAGAGGTGGAGGAAGGGCGTTTTCGCGAGGACCTGTACTACCGGCTTAATGTCTTGGAAATCGTGGCCCCTCCGCTCAGGGAACGGCCTTTGGATTTGCCGCCCCTGGTGGGGCACCTCTTGGACAAGCTTTCGCGCAAGAACCACAAGGATGTGGACTCGGTTTCCCCTGGATTCCTGGAGGCCTTGGCCGGCTATGCCTGGCCCGGCAACGTGCGCGAACTGGAGAACGTCATTGAACGGGCGCTTATCTTGAGCCGGAGCACCACCTTGGGGATCGAACTGCTGCCTGAACATGTGCTGGCCCCGCACGGAAGTGCCAACGTGAAAGAGCCGGGCGAGTCCCAGGCTCCAGCCGATGACATCTCCTTGGCAGGGGCTGAACGTGAGGCCTTGGTCCGGGCCCTTAACGCCCACGGCGGGCACCGGGAAAAGACCGCGCAATCCCTGGGCATCAGCCGGCGCACCTTACAGTACAAATTGAGCAAATACGGCTTGACGAATCGTAGGTAAGTCTCCATCTTATACTGGGTTGATACCTGTTGTTTCGGGGCAGTCCAGGGGGAGTTCATGAACGACGATTCCACCGGCGCGTATTCTTCCATACCCGGTTCCGAAGGGCTGGGAGAGGCCTTTGCGCGTTTATTCCACAACGCCGTGGAACCAGCCACACTTAAGGATTCGGATTTGCGCTTTGTGGCCGTGAATCCCGCGTATTGCCGTTTCGTGAACCTGCCTGTCCAAGAGATTCTCGGTAAACAAGAAAAGGAGTTGGGACACCGCCCCGTGAACGTGTGCGAAATCGAGACCGAGGTTATGGCCTCGGGGCGGCCCGCAACGCGGAATTACATGGCCGTGGCTTCGGGAGAAACCGTGGCTTTCAGCGTGTCTTCGCGTATCGCCAGGGACCAGGACGGCGTGGATGCCTGCTTGACCTTGTACTCGCCAGGCGTTTCGGTTGAGCGCGACAGTCCAGCGGAGCAAGATGACCGGGAAACCGCGCTGCAAGCCAAGGACATGTTCTGGTCCAACGTGAGCCATGAAATCCGCACCTCCCTGACCGGGATCATCGGTATGACCGACTTGGCCCTGGACTCGGGCCTGACCCAGGAACAGCGGGAATTTTTGAGCATGGCCCGGCAGAGCGCCGATGTGATGCACGAACTGCTCAACGACATCCGCGACTTGTCCCACGGGGAAAAGGGCAAGCTGGAGCTGTTTCATGAACCCTTTTCCTTGGATGGGCTTATTCAGTCCGCTGTGCAGGCGTTTACGGAACAGGCCAAGGCCAAGGGATTGTCCTTGGAGCTGGAGGCTGTTCCCGAGTCCTTGCGATATGCCACGGGCGATCCCCAGCGTTTGTCCAAGGTCATGAGGCAACTCATCAGCAATGCCGTGAAGTACTCGACTCGCGGCGGGGTGAGGGTCAAGGTGCTGGAGTGGAGCGGGGAAGGAGCGGCCTTGTCCTCGCGGTCCGGCCTTGGAGCGCGGATATCGGTCAGGGATACGGGCGTGGGCATTGCAACGGAACAATTGCACGGGCTGTTTTCCGTACATACCCGGCTTGAAGGCGATGAGGTGCTCCGGGGCCGGGGGTTCGGCTTGGGGTTGGCCCTGACCAAGGAGCTGGTGTCTTTGATGGGCGGTGACATCGTTGTGGCGAGCACGCCCGGCAAGGGCAGCGAATTTGTTGTGTCCATTCCTTTGGACTGCCCTTCCCCCAATGAAGTGGAGTATCTGCGGAGCAGGGAGGGGATGAATGCCGCGGCAAAGGCCATGGACAACGTCCATGGCGGTCTGGGCAGCCCGGTATCCTTGCCTGGAATGGACAAGGGAACTGTCGTCTCCTCGGTGGCCCCCAACAGCGCTTTGGCCGCCATGGGGCAAACCGAGCCGGGCAGCCATGAGCTGCGCATCTTGTTGGCCGAGGACAATGAGGTCAACCGGCTGTTTGCGATCAAGGTGCTCACGGGCAAGGGCTATCACGTGGAATCCGCGGTCAATGGCCGGGATGCCGTGGAGGCCTTGCGCCGGTCTGAATACGACCTGGTGCTCATGGACGTGCAGATGCCGGAGATGGACGGCATGGAAGCCACGGCCGCCATCCGCGCCGACAACTCCGGGGACTTTGATCCCCAGATACCGATCATCGCCTTGACCGCCCATGCCATGAGCGGCGACCGGGACCGTTTCCTGGCCTCGGGCATGAACGAGTACGTGGCCAAGCCTCTGAGCATCGACGAGCTGGGCGCGGCCATGGACAGGGTGTTGTCGGAGAGCGATGGGGGAGACGGGCTTGAGGCGTCCGGCCGAGATGTTGACCAAGAAAGGCAGGAGCAGGACAGCGATGTATCCGTGCTGAATTGGGAAAAGACCCTGGCCCGTTTGCGCGGGGATGCGCCTTTTCTTGGCGAGTTATACCAAACGTTTCTTTCGGATCTGGACGCCAGGCTGCGCCGTTTTCAGGAGGCCCTCCACAACCGGGATTTCCGGACCCTGCAAAAGTTGGCTCATTCGCTCAAGGGCGCGGCCTCGACCATTGACGCGGGCCAGGTGCGGGAAAAGGCCCTGGCTGTGGAGACCTCGGCCAGGAACGACGACCTGGACTCGGCGCGCGCTGAATTCTCACGCTTGTCGCGGGCCGTGGAACAGCTCAGGGAAGTCATTGCCGAGTGGCTTGCCGCGCATGTGAAGTGACGTCCGGTTATCCACGCCCCGTACAGAGGCTCGAGAGCCCCCATCACAGTACGCCGCGAAACTCGCAAGTTTCGCTTCGATGATCAATCCATTGAATCGAGCATTGACCGTTCGTGGTCGCTGAGCAGCCTGTCCAAGTCCAGCAGGATCAGCAACTTGCCTTGCAGTTGCCCCACACCCTTGATGTGGTCCGAGTCAATGCCCGCGATGACCGGTGGCGGCGGCTCCACGGTATCGGCTGGAATCCTGAGCACCTCGGCCACGGAATCCACAATGAATCCCACGATGTTGGCGGAGAGTTCCAGGACAATGATCCGGGTGTCCTTGTCATGGTCTTTGGCGCCCATGCCGAAGCGGCGTCTGAGATCAATAACAGGGATGACCTTGCCGCGCAGGTTGATCACCCCTTCCACGAAAAAGGGCGCACTGGGCAGTTTGGTGATCTCCATCATCCGGATGATCTCCTGGACCTTGAGGATGTCCACGCCGAATTCCTCGCCGGAAAGGCTGAAGGTGGCGAGTTGCAGCAGTTCGTTGTTGTGCATGTCTTGGGTCATGGCGCGGCTCCTCGTATTCTGGTGTGAGGCGGGATGCGTCATACCTTCCTGCCAGAGGAGAGCCGAGTCCGCAAGTGTTTGGCCAGGGGGCCTCCAGTTCTCTTGGTGCGAATATTGCAAAATTTGTGGGGAAATCACAGGCAAGGCATGTTTTTCCCTTGCGAGCACAATGGCGATGCCTCCGCGACCGGGAGAGGGTGGGCGGGGGCTTTGCCGCAGCCAGGAGAAGCCATGAACAAGAGGATGATCCGGATTGTGGGCAAGGGCGTGCTCGTCCTGGCCGTGGGGCTGGGGGCTTACAGCGTGGGCAGCGCCTTTTCCATGAACATCGCGGCCATCAGCAGCGGGTCCCACCGGGGCCAGGAGATGGAGCTGGTCAAGGTCCCGGCAACAAAGGGCAAACCCAAGGAAGTGGCTGAGAACGAACCTCCGGCAATGGACACGATTCTGCCCAGTTTGTCTTTGCCCGCCGGATTCATGGCCGTGGTCAATTGATCATCCCAAGGAGTTTTTCTGGGGACGGGAAGCATGGTTGGGACGGATTTTGCCTTGGCGCGGAATCCGTCCAGGGGAACGGAACAGTGACGGCGTAATACGCGCTTTCCCATATTGTCGGTCCCCTCTCCCTGGTCGGGGCATGAACGGATGGTCCGTTCGTGCCCCGGCTTCTTTTTCGGCTGAGTATTCGACCGGCTCGTAAAGAAAACTTGCTATTCCCTCTAGTTCGGGTATGAGGAGAACAGGAGTAAATACATGCATTGGCGTATTTCCATGCCAAGGGGGGAAGGATGCATTCGGTATTTCAGCGGGCAACGCAGTTTGCTCCCGCGGAACGCGCGGACAAGTCCGAGGTCATGCGCCAGTTCGAATCGGTGCGGGCCAACTACGACGTCCAGCTCGTGGACTCCATCCCTTTGATAGTCCTGCTGCTCAATGGCCACCGCCAACTCGTGTATCTAAATCAGACCTTGCGTACCATGCTGGGCGTTGACGATAACGGCGACTCCTTGCTGGGACTCCGGCCCGGTGAACTCATGGCCTGCGTGCATTCCCAAAACGACACCGGCGGCTGCGGCACCTCCCTCCATTGCCGGGAATGCGGCGCGGTCAACGCGGTACTCGGCGCCCAGCACGGCGAACCCACGACCAAGGAGTGCTTGCTGCTCACCCGCTTGTGCGGGGTGTTGACGGCCTTTGACCTGCGGGTGCATGCCAGGTCCGTGCATATTGCCAGGGAGCAATACAGTCTGGTTCATTTAATTGACATTGAGGCGGAAAAGCGGCGGGACATGCTGGAGCGGGTGTTTCTCCACGACGCCATGAACTGCGCCCACTCCATCGCGGGCATGGCCCAGGTCCTGGCGGCCAGGGTCCCCGAGGAGTTCCACGAGGATTTGGACGCCATTGAAAACCGGGCCAAGAGTCTTGGCGATGCAGTGCAAGGCCACCGCCAACTCAAGGCCGCGGAAAAGGGCGAATATGAAATGGAAATCCACGTGGTGGAAGTGGGGTTTCTCTTTCATGAGCTGTCCACGGCGTATCAAGCCGTGGCTCGGACCAAAGACGTATCGCTGACCACAACGGGCAGCGCCAAGGGCTTGACCATGCTCACGGATAAAAGTCTGCTGTCCAGGGTCTTGGAAAACATGCTCAAGAACGCAGTGGAGGCTTCCGAGCCAGGCCAGACCGTGACCCTGGATTGTGAGCCCGAGGACGGCTGGGTGCGGTTCACGGTGCACAACGAGTCCTGCATGGAGGAGCATGTGGCCCTGAGGGTCTTTCAACGCTTTTTTTCCACCAAGGGCTCGGGCCGGGGTGTGGGCACCTACGCCATCAAGATGTTGACCGAGGATTACCTGGGCGGCGAGGTCGGCTTTACCAGTTCTCCCGGTGCGGGCACCAGCTTTTGGGTGGAGTTGCCCATTTCCCTGGTGAGCTGAAAAAGCCGTTTTCCTTGCGGCTCACCACTGGCTCTCAGCAAGAGTATCTCGGACCGCTAATACCTCAAACGCCCGAATCAACGCGTGGGTGCGCGTTGCTTCGGGCGTTCGCGTTGCATCGCCTGGGGGCGGCGCAACCGGAAAAATGTCGGTTTAGTGGTGGTCGTCGTTGGGCGTGGTCTTCTTGATGACAAAGATGCCGGCCAGGGACGAGATGAGTCCGATCACAACAATGGCGAAATCCATGCTGGGCTCCTTGTAATGGCTGGATACGCAGCCACATGGGACTTCACTGCGTATGAGGTTTTTGCCTGAAGCCTTGTACGGAATATTTCTCGTCTAATCAAGAGCCGTGTGCAGGCCGCGGGGAAGCTGGGACGCGGGCCATCTCCTCCTGGGCTCGGGTAATAAAGTCCTGGACCTTGTCCCTGTCCTTGCGGCCCGAGTCATCTTCCAGGCCGGTGTGGGCGTCCACGCCCGCGGGCCGCACCTGGCGGACAGCCCGGGCCACGTTGTCCGGATTCAGCCCTCCGGCCAGGATCACGGGCTTGGGCGACAATTCCACCATCTTTCGCGACAGGTCCCAATCATGGGTGTTGCCGGTTGCGCCCAAAGCGCCGGTGCCAGGCTCGAAGCTGTCCAGGATGAATGCGTCCACCAGGGGCGCAAGCGCCTGCATGACGGCGAAGGCGTCCTTGTCCGGGTGGTTCATGATCAGGCTCTTGATCAGGAACAGGTCCGGGGCCAGATTACGAATACGGGCGAGCAGGGCTGCCGAGGTTTCCGGCTCCGGGTCGGCGTGGAATTGAACGTGGGCAGTGCCCAGGAACCTGGCCAAGTCCACGAGCCGGCCAGGGTCGGACTCGTAGGTGATGAGCAGGGGCGTAACGTGGGCGGGCAGTCCGGCAATGATCCGCGCGGCCTCCTCCTCGCTGGTGTCCGGCGTATGCGTGTCCAGGCGCAGGGGAAAACCCAAACAGGTTGCGCCGCATTCCACGAACATGCGGGCCTCGTCCGCGTCCAGAACCCCGGCGACCTGGACCAGACCGGAAAACCCTTGGCCCGGGAGCAACTGCACGGGCTCGGGAGCAGGGGGACTAGAGAGAGGAGTCATGTCGTGGTCCCATATACGCAACCCGGCCCTGGTCCAGGAGCAGGTGGTGGGTCACGGCCCGGGGCAGTTCATCGCTGCGGTGGGTGGTCATGACCAGGGCCGTGCCCTGTTCAGCCACGCGGTCCAGGCTGTCCAGGAAAATGGACCTGGCCTGGGTGTCCAGGCCCGAGCACGGTTCATCCAGGAGCAGGACCCAGGGTTCGCCCAGCAAGGCCCGGGTGAGCAGCACCCGCCGGAATTGGCCGTAGGACAGTTCCTCAATGGTTCTTTCCGGGCTCAAGTCCGGACACAACCCCACCATAAGCTCCCGCGCCGAAGCGGCAACCTCCGGGGTCGGGGTCACGTGCAGGCCCAAGTGGTTGTCCAGGCCTGAAAGCACGCACTCTTCAATGGTAATGGGCAGGCCTTCCCGGGCCAGCATGGTGGCTTGCAGGGTCGGGGACACCCAGCCCATGCGTTTGCGGACCGACTGTATGGGACCAGTGAGCGTTTTTTTCGAAGGAGAAGCGGTGCCGGGCTGGTCCACTCCCAAACGCTGGATATGGCCGCCCAGAGCCGGGTGCAGTTCGCCGTAGAGCAACCGCAGAAAGCTGGTCTTGCCCGAGCCGTTGGGGCCGAGCACGGCCCAGTTCGCGCCAGGCTCCAGGGTCCAGTCCAGGTTGCCGAGCGCTGGTGTGCCTTCGACGTACACGTCGGTGTTCCGGATCACGAACAAGGGGCTGGGCGGCTCATCCGGGGCCGGAGGCAGGGCGGGCCGGGAGAGCTGGGCCGGAGCTTGGTTGTGCTGGGCAGCCGCGCTGGGCAGGGGCAGGTCCTTGCGCCAGGGACCTTGCCAGACCAAGCGGCCCTGGTCGAAGCAGGCCAAGTGGTTCACGTTGACCGGCAAATCCTCGCCCCGATGCGCAGCCAGGATCAATCGCAACTGGGGTTCTTCCATGGCTAGGTCCTGAATCAGGGCCAAAAGCTCGGCGCGGGCCTCGGGGTCAAGGCCGTCGCAGACTTCGTCCAGAAGCAGCACGCGCGGGCCGGATCGTCTGGAGATGGAGGCCAAGGCCCGGCCAATGAGCAGGCGGCGCGCTTGGCCTTGCGACAGTTCGAGAAACCGTTGCTTGCGGAGTTCCCGCAGGGATGGATTGGCAAAAATCTCATTGAGCCGGGCCTGATGTTCCGGGGAAAGGGGGGTATAGAGCCGGGGCGTGTCCGTGAAACCCGTGGCCACCACTTCCTCGGCCGAGAGATTCCAGCGGTGGCGCACATACTGCTGGTGCAGTTCCGCCGAGGCCAGGCCCATGCGTTGCCTGATCCCAATGGGACTGGCTTGCGGTTCGTCGCCATGGAAAGAGTATTCGCGGATGGAGCCGGAACCTTGCTGGGGCCAGATATCGCCGCGCACGAGCTTGAGAAAGGTGGTCTTGCCCGCGCCGTTGTGGCCGAGCACGGCCCAGTGTTCGCCGGAATTGAGTTCCCAGTCGACCCGGTCCAGGGCCAAACGGGTATTGTGGCGCACCGTGGCGCTCCGCAGTCTGATCAGGCTGGTGCGCATAGGCGTCACAACAGGGCGGCAGGTGTTAGCCGTCGGTGGTTTGCTTGGCGGCTTGGGGCGCGGAGCTATTATCGTCGTCCCTGTTGTCGTCCCTGCCATCGTCCCTGTCGTCGGCATCGGGGATGATCAGGGCCGCGTCTTCTTGCCCGGCTGCCTTGAGTTCGTGGTATTCCCGGAAATTGGTCGTGTTTTCCTTGCCCATGTAATGGGACAGGAGCTTGGGCTCGGTCTGGGTCAGGTCCACGAAGATCAGGCCGTCCAAGCAATTTTTAAAGTCCGGGTCCACGTTGAAGGTCAGGATCTTGCCGCCGAGGCGCAAGTACTGCTTGAGTAATATGGGGATGCCCTTGAAGTCCGCTTCCAGGTCCGTGATCACTTCGGTGACGTCCTCCACCGTGGACACCAGGTTGCGAAATTCGCGGATTTCATGGCGGCGCAAAGTCTTGAACTTGGGAGGGGTGCGCGGCTTGACCAGTTTGGAGTACTCGGAAATGCAGTCATAGGTCTTGAAGTAGCGGACAATGAGTTCGCGCGACACCGAGGAATAGTCGCTTGACACGGAGACCGGGCCGAACAGCACCTTGTCGTCGGGGTTGAGCAGCACGTAGCGGCCAATGCCCTTCCAGAGCAGGTTCAGGGCGGAAAAGCTCTTTTGGTACTCCGGAGTGACAAAGGAGCGGCCCATTTCCAGGGCAGGGCCCATGCGGTTGAACAGGGCGGGCTTAAAGGAAAACAGGGTACTCGTGTACAGCCCGTCAATGCCGTATTTTGGGATGATGGTGCGGGTGGAGCCCAAGCGGTACGCGCCAACAAGCTCCTGCCTTTCCTCGTTCCAGATGAACAGGTGCACGTAGTAGTCGTCAAAACGGTCCAGGTCCAGTTCCCTGCCCGTGCCCTCGCCCACCAGCCGGAAGGTGAATTCCCTGGCGCGGCCGATCTCCCGGAGCATGAGCGGAATCTCCTGGGCGGTTGCCGAGTAGACCTTGTATTTGCCGCTTTCCACGAGCAGGGCTTGCGGGGGCAGGGCCGCGATCTCCTTGGCCAGGTCCTGGGGCGGAACCGGAGCGATGATCGAGGCTTCTGCCGTTGCTTGCAGTTCCTTGCGGGCCGGGCGCAGGGGCAGCTTCAAAGGGAAGCGGCGTTTGCGGTCTTCAGCCTGGCGCTTGCGCAGCAGGTAGGTGCGCAAGCGCAGATAAGCCATGAGTTCATGGTCCTTGCGCAGACGGCTGATCTGCTTGAAGGGGATCAGTCCACCAATGGAGACTTCAATGGTCGAGGACTTCTTGTTGATCAGTTCGCGGGGAATCATGGCCGTGCGCAGTCTGGGGTGCATCAGGCCCAGGAATTGGAACAAGGGGCCGTTGCAGCCCTGGAAAAACACGGGCAGCACCGGTGACTCGGTGCGGCGGATGATTCCAGCCACTGTGGGGCTCCAGCGGGGGTCGGTCACAGACCTGCGCCGCACGTGCAGATGGGACACCGTGCCCGAGGGAAACACCACCAGCACGCCGCCGTCGCGCAAGCAGCGGATGGATTCCTTGAGGGGCCGGATGTTCTTTTTGATGGAACTGGCGCTGCCAAAGGGGTCCACCAGAATCATCCGGTCACGCAGGTCTGGGATATAGTTGAGGAAAAAGTTCCCCATGAATTTGTGGTCCGGCCTGACCCGCGACAGGAGCGCGCCCATGAT
>QZKZ01000305.1 GCA_004796465.1 Desulfovibrio sp. | reverse complement strand
TCCCTGGACCATGTCTGGCCCATTGCCCTGTTCTTCTCCGTGGCCCTGTGCGTGGGCCTCATGCGCTACCGCAAAACTCTTGATTGAACCGCCATGACCTCTCAACACGCTCAAGCCGTGGTCTTTGACTTTGACGGCACCCTGGCCGAACTGACCATTGACTTCAGCGTCATGAAAGCCAATGCCCGGGCCATTGCCCGCGCCTATCTCACTGATCCCCTGCCCGGCGATTCCCTGCCTGTGCTGGAATGGGCCGACCTTGTGGCCGCGACCCTTGCCGGGCACGACCCAAAACGCGCAAAGACCTACTTTGCCGAGACCCACGCCATGATCCAGGACATGGAAATGGAAGGGGCGCGTCAGGGCAGTCTGTTCCCCTTTACCCGGCCCCTCTTGGAGCAGCTCGCGCTCCATGGGACCGCTACCGCAATCATCACCCGCAACTGCGCCAGGGCCGTGCACTCCGTGTTTCCGGACCTGGACGGCCTGTGCCCCGTGTTTTTGGCCCGGGACCATGTGGACAGGGTCAAGCCCGACCCCGGCCATCTCCTGGCCGCGCTCGACAAAGTGGAATGTTCGCCTGACAAGGCGCTTATGGTCGGGGATCATCCCCTGGACGTGGAAACAGGAAAACGGGCAGGCGCGCAAACAGCAGGCGTGGCCACGGGACGCATGTCCCTGGCGGATTTACAGCAAGCCGGCGCGGATCACACGGCCCAAGACATGGCTACCCTGGCCCGGGACTTGGCCCGAGCAGGAATCTGGCCGGAACTCAAGCTCTAAATCCCGGCGAGCAGGAGGTTACTTGGCGGGACGGCCCTTGGCCAACTCAGCGTCGCGCTGGGGGAAGGCTTCGCCACGGTCGTTTTCCAGCCGGGACACTGCCTCTTCCAGAGCCCGTTCCGCCAGGCTCGAAAGGGTCATGCCCGGTGTCCAAAACGTGGCGTTCTTAGCGCGCTCCACCGTATCCGTGGTGAGATAGAACGTGATGCGGGTCTTTTCCATGAAACTCTTCCGGTTCGTATATGCGGCATCGTGTCATCGGGAAGCCCGTACAAAAAGAGGCTCCTTCCTTGTATATCAACGGCTTCACCGCAGATACCCGGCCTGGGTTACCATTCTGTGACGATATTATGGTATTTCCACAATCACGTGTGGAGCTGCTTCCCTGCTTTGTCCTGGCCCCTGCCGCGCCCCACATCCCTGCTTGACGCCCGCGCCCGACCCAAGTACGAGCATCACCAAGCATAGCTGGTTTCCCGGCCATGCCTGGACCCCAAACCGGCTGTGGAGGCCCCATGCGCACCATCTTGCTCACTTTCCTAGAAATGCTGGTCCTCGGCGTGTTGGCCTGTGGACTGAGCCTGGGCATCAACGCCTTGCGCGGCGAATCGCGCCTGGACCCCTTCCAGGACGTAGACCAGGCGCGCCAGGCCCAGATTGAAGCCCAGTACCAATCCGGCGGTGCCGTGACTCTGGAGGAAGCCAAGGAACTGCTGGCCTCCGATCTGGTTCTGTTCCTGGACGCCCGCACCCAAGCAGATTATGAGGCCGGTCACATCCCCGGCGCACTCAACCTGCCCTTCGACCCCTTTGCCGATCCGAGCGAGGCCATTGCCGACCTGCCCCAAGAAGGGCTGCTCATTGTCTACTGCTCGGACGCGGACTGCACCAAGGCCCAGGAACTTGCCGAGTATATCCGCTACGATGGCCGGGACTTGGTCGTGACCATGCCCGAGGGATGGCAGGGCTGGACCGAAAAGGGCTTCTCCGTGGAGCAAGGCCCAGGGGAGGACTCCTGATGAACGCCGCATTCGTCATCGCCAGAATCGTGTTCGGCCTGCTGTTCATCTACGCTGCCGTGACCAAACTGCCCGACCCCGCTGTTTTTGCCCAGATCGTGCACAACTACCAGATCTTGCCCGGCAACTTGGTCAACCTGGCCGCCCTGGTCTTGCCTTACGTTGAAATCATCTGCGGCCTGGCCCTGATCTTCGGGGTCCTGGCAAGGGGCGCGGTCACCATTCTCGTGGGCCTCATGATCACCTTTTTCGCGGCCATGGCCTATAACCTGTACCGGGGCCTGGACACGGCCTGCGGCTGCTTCTCCCTCAACACCGAGGAAACCAACATGGTCCGCGATCTGGTGCGCGACTCCGTATTCCTGGTCCTCGGCCTCATCGCGGCCTGGGGAGTGTTCCGCAAGCCCAGAAGCGACCGCCGGAGATGGGTGCCTGGCTTTCCCCACGCGCCCAAGCGCGAGGAATAGGTTTTTCCGGTTCTCCACACCCTCGACTCATAACCCAGCAATACATCCGCGTCCGGGC
>QZKZ01000005.1 GCA_004796465.1 Desulfovibrio sp. | reverse complement strand
ATACGACGATCCCCTGGTTTGGGAACTGATCCGCGACCACCTGGAGGATCTTGAGAAGCGGCGTTACAAGCCCCTGTGCCGCAAGTTCAAGATCTCCATGGATCAGCTCAAGGGCTACCTGGACATGATCCAGAAGCTCGATCCCATGCCCAGCGCGAGCTTTGGCAGCGGCGAGCCCCAGTACGTCAGCCCCGATGTTCACGTGTATAAATACGACGATGACTTCGTGATCCTGCTCAATGACGACGGCCTGCCCAAGCTGGAGCTCAACTCCGAGTTCGCGGACCAGGTCAAAGCCACCAATGACAAGGACAAGGACTTTTTCCAGGACAAGATGCGTTCCGCGGTCTGGCTCATGAAGAGCCTGTACCAGCGGCAACGGACCCTGTACAAGGTCACCGAGTCCATTGTCCGCCACCAGCGGGCCTTTTTCGAGGAAGGCGTGACCCAGCTCAAGCCGCTGATCCTCAAGGACATTGCCGAGGATATCTCCATGCACGAGTCCACGGTCAGCCGGATCACCACCAGCAAATACCTGTCCTGCCCGCACGGCATTTTTGAGCTCAAGTTCTTCTTCAACAGCGCCCTTGGCCTGGACGACGGCACCCAAGTGGGCTCGGAGTCGGTCAAGGCGACCATCAAACAACTCATCAGTGAAGAAAACCCCAAAAAGCCGCTCAGCGATGAAAAGATCGCCGAGATCCTCAAGGATAAACTGCAAGTCAACATTGCCCGCCGTACCGTGGCAAAGTACCGGACCGCCCTGGACATCCCCTCCTCGTCCAAGCGCAAGGCGGTTTTCTAAAAAAATGGTTGCAAGCCAGGCCTTTGATGTCCATACTTACAGTATGAAGGCGGCTTCGGGTGTTTTTTTCACGCCAACCAAGGAGGCTTCATGAACATTTCCTTTACCTTCAAGAATTTTGATCCTTCCGATCATCTCAAGGACTACGCGGCGCGTCGATTTGAGAAGATAGCAAAATATATGGATGACAAGGCCGAGACCATGGAGCTCCAGGCCAACTTGGCTGTGGAGAAACACCGTCACATGGCGGAGGTCATCTTGTCCGGGGATTATCTGCACGTTTCCGCCTACGAAGAGAGCGGGGACATGTACGCCACCATTGACCTGGTCCTGGACAAGCTCGAGGCCCAGGTGCGCAAGATGCGCGAAAAGACCAAGAGCCGCCGCAAGGGCGGCAAGGAACAGCGTTCCGTACGCATGGACGTGATCTCTTTCCAGGAATCCGATGCGGGCCGGGAACGGACAATCGTGGAATCCGACCATTTCAAGCCCAAGCCCATGGACATTGACGAGGCCGCCATGCAACTGGACACCCTGGACTACGAGTTCCTGGTGTTCCGCAATGCCGAGACCGAGCGGATCAATGTCATCTACCACCGCAAAGACGGCGATTTCGGTCTCATTGACCCGGGGATGTAGCTGATGAAATTGGGCGAGTACCTTAAGGAAGATTTTGTCCTGGCCGGCCTGGAGACCACGGCCAAGGCCGATGTCCTGGCCGAACTCGTAGCTCCGGTGGGTAGGCTGGTGAGCGGCTTTGACGCGGAAAAGGCCCTTGCCGTGCTCACGGAACGGGAGCGCCTCGGCACCACGGGCATCGGCGACGGCGTGGCCATCCCCCACGGCAAGCTGGAAGGGCTGGATGAAATAATCCTCGTGGTGGGGCGTTCCTCCCAAGGCGTGGACTTTGAAGCCTTGGATTTCAAGCCCTGTTTTATCTTCTTCCTGGTGCTCGCGCCTGAACAAGTGGCTGGCATGCATCTGCGCATCCTGGCCCACATTTCCCGGCTGCTCAAGGACGAGGGGTTTCGCAAGACCTTTATGGAGGCCCCGGACAAGGAAACATTGTGGAATCTGCTCAGCCGGGCATAACCAACCATCTCAGGGCCGGGGAGTAGGATCATGACTCCCCGGCGCTTTCCCTTTCTCGTGGTCACCGGCCTTTCCGGCGGCGGCAAATCCACGGCTCTCAACGTTTTCGAGGATCTCCGCTTTTTTATCGTGGACGGGCTGCCCGCCAGCCTGGTGCCCAAACTCGTCGACCTGTTTCGCGGGGATAACCCCTTGCACTACCTGGGCTTGGCCGTGGGCATGGATTTTCGCCATGCTGACTTTCTGGCCGAATGGGAGCAGGTCTTCAAGGACTTGTCCGCCTTGGGCGCGGAACCCCAGGTGCTGTTCCTGGAGGCGCGCACCGACGTGCTCATGCGGCGTTACGCGGCTACACGCAGGCCCCACCCCCTGGCCAACCTGGAACAGGGACAGGAACTGGGGCTTGAAGCGGCCATAGAAAAGGAGCGCGAACTGCTCGCGCCTATACGGCAAAGTGCGAGTCTGGTCATCGACACCACGGAGTATTCGGTCCATGACCTGCGCCGCAAGATCCAGGACAACTGGACCGTGCTGGAAGGCGCGGCCAGCGCCCT
>QZKZ01000104.1 GCA_004796465.1 Desulfovibrio sp. | reverse complement strand
GGCCTGGGTCATCCTCAATGTCTCCGGCCCGCCTGTCCTTACCTCGGGCGGGGACCAGGGCATCACGCCCTGGGAATACATACGCTCCCAGCCCGAGATCATCCTGCATTATTTCCGTCTGGCGATCTGGCCTTCAGGATTGACCCTGGATTACTGGTGGCCGGTCTCGTCCGTGGGCAGGGCCGTCCCATTCGCCATCGGCCTGGGCGTCATTGCACTGAGCTCCTTGTGGCTGCTCATTAAACGAAATCCAGTAGGCTATCTCGGGGCCTGGGTCTTTGTGATCCTCGCGCCCACGTCTAGCGGCGCGTCCCCGCTGAACTTGGCCTTCGAACACCGCATGTACCTGCCCTTGGCCGCGTTCGCCGCGCTGTTCGCCTGCGGCGGGTATCTGCTCATCCGCCGCTATGCCCAGCGCTTGGCTGCGGCCCACAACCAGACCACTGAGCAGGCCAAAGGGGATGAGACACAAGAACGCAGGTCCAACAGCGATTCTTCCGAATCCCCTCGAGAGCCAATGGACCCGGCCCACGCCACTGCTTCCCTGGGCCGCATCGCCTTGATCATCGTCGTGGTCATACTCTCCATGCTCACCCTGTACCGCAACCTCGACTACACCAGTGAATACCGCATCTGGGCCGACACCGTGGCCAAGCGCCCGCAAAACCACCGCGCCCACACCAATCTCGGCATTGCCCTGCACCACATGAATAAACTTGAGGACGCTGCCCAGTCCTACCGCAACGCCCTGGCCATTGATCCCTTGTTCGAGGAAGCCCTGTCCAACCTGGGCGCGGCCCTTATCGGCATGAAGCGCCCCGGCGAGGCTGTTCCTTATTTCGAGACCGCCCTCAGAGTAACGAACGACCCTCGCAAGCGGGCCTCGATCTTCAACAACCTGGGCTCGGCCCTCTTCGACTTGGACCGCCAAGGCGCTGCCTTGACCTGCTTTTACGAATCCCTGTTTCTCCAGCCCCAGAATCCCGGAGCCCACAGCAACATTGCCTTTGTGTACCGCAACCAAGGACGGCTGAGCGAGGCCCTGGAACACGCTGAACTGGCCCTGGAGCAGAACCCCGACTACACCAACGCCCACGCCACCAAAGGCTTGGTGCTCGCGGAAATGAAACGCTACAGCGACGCCGAGTACCACTTACGCCGCGCCGCGGGCGGCAATCCCAATCTCTGGGAGGTGTTCCGCGCCCTGGGCAAGACCCTTATCGAACTGGGCAACACCAGGGAGGCCGAGGCCGCGCTTCTGGAAGCCCTGCGCATCCAGCCCGGGGATGAGGAAAGCCTTGAGTTGCTTGAGCAGTTGCAACAGGGCAACGCCCAATAGCCGCACTTCCATGGCATGAAATGAGACGCCGACCACCGGTCCACGCAACACACGGTTGAGCCAAAAGGAGAGCGCCATGTACAAGGGCCACACCATTGCCGTTGTCGTGCCCTGCTACAACGAAGAGACGCAAATAGGCGGGGTCATCGAGACCATGCCCGACTTCGTGGACCGGATCATCATTATTGACGACACCAGCAAGGACAAGACCGTTGAGGTGATCCGCAAGGCCATGGAAACCCATGAGCGCGTCACCCTGATTGAGCACGAGGTCAACCAGGGCGTGGGCGGGGCCATTGCCTCGGGCTACAAGTGGGCCAGGGACAAGGACCTTGACGTGGCCGTGGTCATGGCCGGGGACGGGCAAATGGACCCCAACGACCTCCCCGCGATCCTTGATCCAGTCGTCGAAGACGGTGTGGACTACTCCAAGGGCAACCGGCTCATCTCGGGCGAGGCCTACAAGAAGATCCCCAAGGTGCGCTATTTTGGCAACGCCATGCTCTCCATGCTGACCAAGATCGCCTCGGGCTATTGGCATGTGGCCGACTCCCAGACCGGGTACACGGCCATCGGCAAGAAAGCCCTGCACACCATAGACTGGGACAAGATGTTCAAGCGCTACGGCCAGCCCAACGACGTCTTGGTCAAGCTCAACGTATACAATTTCCGCGTGCGCGATGTGGAGATCGAGCCGGTGTACAACGTGGGCGAAAAATCCGGCATCAAGATCCGCAAGGTCATCTTCAGCATTGGCTGGCTGCTCTTGAAGCTCTTTTTCTGGCGGCTCAAGGAAAAGTACGTGGTGCGCGACTTCCATCCCCTGGTGTTCTTTTATTTCCTGGGCTTCACCATGTTCGGGCTCAACCTCGTCTTTTTTGTGCGGCTCCTCGTGCTTTGGGCCATGCGCGGCTACGTGCCGGAGATCACCTTTCTCACCTGGCTGTTCACCGGCACCACAGGCATGATGTGCGTGTTCTTTGCCATGCTCTTTGACATGGAGAGCAACAAGGACCTTAAATAGGCCATGGCCGGGAAAGACCTTTGATGACGGCATGGCGGGAGACTGACAACGGCATCCGCGTGTTTGGGCTCCAGGCCGGGGCGCGGGTGGCGCGGATCCTGCCGCTGGGGCCGGATAAGGGGCGATGCGGGCGAGGATTCTGCGGGATGCGTGCCACCCGCGCCCCGGCCGCGCCAGCGGCCGTCCACGCCGACTTCCAGTTCGACTCCATTGTAACGCCATGACCCACGACCCCTCTCCCGGCTCTGAATCCAGCACGACTGAAGCGCCCCACGCTCCAGCCCTGGACAAGAAGTTCAACACGGACCTGATCTGGAACTACGCGGCCACCGCGGTCATGGCCGCCAGCGGCGTGGCCCTCAACCTGGTGGTCGCGGGCTGGTACGGTCCCGTGGGCCTCGGGGTCTTCAACCAAGTCTACGCGGTCTACGTGGTCATGTCCCAGTTCGCCACGGGCGGCCTCCACTACTCCTCGCTCAAGCACGTGGCAGAGCACGTGGGAACCGTGCCTGAGCGCACGGCAGCGGCCTGGTCAGCCGTGGCCATGGCCGTCATCCTGGGCGCATTGGTGGGAGCCATTATTTATCTGGGGTCCCCCCTGGTCGGCTGGGCCATGGACAGCGAGTCCGTGGGCAAGGGGCTTTCCTTGGCCGCGCCCGGCCTGTTCTTCTTTGCCGTGAACAAGGTGCTCATCGGCGTGATCAACGGCATGCGCCGCATGCGCGCGTTCGCCGTGGTCCAGTCCCTGCGCTACGTGCTGATCATCGCCGGGGTCGCGGCCTGCGCCCTCATGGACCTGCCGGACTACTGGCTGGGCGCGACCTTCACATTCGCCGAAGCCCTGCTCGTGCTCCTGGCCGGGACCCTGGTCGTAATTTGGGTGCGGCCCGGCAGGGGTTGCATCTCCTGGCCCTGGCTCAAGCGCCACGCGGCATTCGGCATCAAGGGCTTTCTTTCGCCCCTGGTCATCGAGATCAACGCCAGGGTGGACGTGGCCATGCTCGGCCTGTTCCTCAGCGACCAGCAGGTGGGCATCTACTCCTTTGCGGCCATGGTGGCCGAGGGGTTTTACAACCTGCTGGTGGTGGTGCGCAACAACGTGAATCCCATGCTGGTCCAGTTGCTTAAAGAAGACCGCAAGCCTGAAATCAAGGCCATGTTCAAGAAGCTCGCGCCCAAGGTGTACGTGGGCTGCGCAGGCCTGGCCCTGGTTGGCCTGCTCCTGTACCAGCCCTGTTTGCGGCTGATCCTGGGCGAGACCGAATTTCTGCAGAGCTGGTCCGTGATGCTGATCCTGTTCGCGGGCATCTGTGTGTGCTCGGGCTACGTGCCCTTTGACTTCATCTTGCTTCAGGCGGGCCAGCCAGGGCAGCACACCCTGCTCACCTCCCTGAATCTCATGAGCAACATCTGTTTCAACGCGGCGCTGATCCCCTTTCTGGGCAACCATGGCGCGGCCCTGGGCACCGCCTTGGCTTTGTCACTGTCCGTGCTGTATCTCAATGTCATGGTCAAGAAACGGCTGGGTTTTTACTTTGGCCCGCCCGTAGAGTAGCCTTTTTTTCCATCCGTGGTAGTATGGGGCTGTAAGGCGTGGAACAGGCCGCGCCGGGCAACCCTGGGGTATCCGCCGGACATCCGGCGTTGCGAGGTGAATCATGTGCGGTATTTTCGGCGTGCTGCTTGGGCCCAAGGCCCCGTTTTCCCTAGATGATCTGCGGGACTCCCTGTCCCGGCTCTTCACCCTGTCCGAGTCGCGGGGCAAGGAAGCCTCGGGCCTGGCCGTGGGCGGCAAAGGCCCGGTCAAGGTGCTCAAGAGCCCGGTCCCGGCCACGCGCATGATCCGCACTTCCGAATACCGTGAGATTCTTGATTCACTGACCCCCAACGGCTTGCCCCTCGGCCCCTTGGCGTTCATCGGCCACTCCCGCTTGGTGACCAAGGGCCACCAGGCGGACAACCACAACAACCAGCCCGTGACCTCGGGCCCGGTCACCGGTATCCACAACGGCATCATCGTCAACGACGAAGAAATCTGGCAGGAGCATGGCGACCTGGCCCGCCACTCCGAAGTGGACACCGAGGCGGTCATGGCGCTCACTGCTTGGCGCTTGTCCCAGAACGGCGGTTTGGGCAGCGCGCTCAAGAAGGCCTTGGAAGAGGTCGAGGGCGCGGCCTCGGTCGCGGTGCTGGCCGAGGATTCGCCCGTGGCTGCATTGGCCACCAACACCGGCTCCCTGTATCTCTGTGAAGGCCGCACCCCGGACCTGCGCATCTTTGCCTCGGAAGGGCACATCCTGGACAAGCTCATGGAGTCCTCGCGGCTCAAACGAATCATGGGCCAGCATGTGGTCACCCAGTTGGAACCGGGCCGGGGATTCGAGCTCAACCTCGCGGATTTCAGCGAGCGCCCCTTCAGCTTTCCCATGAACACGGACCGGCCCCTGGGCCGACCCGGCCGCTTCATGCCCGTGACCAGTACGTTTCGTGCGCCGGATCCGCCGCACACCGACCCCTTTTCCTTTCTCAAGCGCTGCACCCGCTGCATCCTGCCCGAGACCATGCCGCTCATTGATTTTGACGAGCAGGGCGTGTGCAACTACTGCCGCCAGTACACGCCCATGGTGGTCAAGGATTCCACCGGGCTGGAAGAGCTGCTGAAAAAGTACCGCAGCCCCGACGGATCGCCCGATTGTTTGGCCGCGTTCTCAGGCGGCAGGGACAGCTCCTACGGCCTGCATCTCTTGAAGACCCAGTACGACATGCATCCCGTGGCCATGACCTACGACTGGGGCATGGTCACGGACCTGGCCCGGCGCAACCAGGCCCGGGTCTGCGGCAAGCTGGGCGTGGAGCACATCCTCATCTCCGCTGATATCGCCAAGAAGCGGGGCAACATCCGCAAGAACGTCAAGGCCTGGCTCAAGCAGCCGGATCTGGGCATGATCCCCTTGTTCATGGCCGGGGACAAGCAGTTCTTCTACTGGGCCAACAAGGTGGGCGAGCAGATGGGCACCGAGGCTGTGGTCTTTTGCGTCAATCCCCTGGAAAAGACCAACTTCAAGATCGGGTTCTGCCGCGTGGGCAAGGGCAAGAACATGCTGCCCTACTCCATGACCTTTTGGGAAAAGATGCGTTTGGCCTTTTATTACATGTCCCGCTACGCCAAGAATCCGGCTTACATCAACGGTTCGGTCTCGGACTCGGTATTTGCGTTCTTTTCCTCGTTTTTCCTCAAGCACGACTACATCATGCTCTTTGACTACATCCGCTGGGACGAGGACCTGATCAACGAGCTGCTGATCCGGGAGTACGACTGGGAACTGGCCGAGGACACCAAGACCACGTGGCGCATCGGCGACGGCACCGCGCCTTTTTACAACTATATATACTACCGCTTGGCCGGGTTCACGGAAAACGACACCTTCCGCTCCAACCAGATCCGCGAGGGCGTGATCAGCCGCGACCAGGGATTGCAACTGTCCATTGAGGACAACAAGCCGCGCTGGCCGTCCATCGCCGAGTACTTGCAGCTCATTGACCTGGATTTCAGCGAGGTCATGGAGCGGATCAACAGCTTCACGCCCATCTACAGCCCGCCCGAGGGCTGGGAGCCGCCGGGCGGTCCCTTTGGCGGCCCCATGCAGCCGGAAGTCCTGGCGCGTGTGCGCTAGGCAATCCCAAAAAAAATATGTATGGTCCCTGCCAGGAAATGATGCCGGGGCTGGGCAAGCCCTTGTACCGCCCGTCTTGGTCTGTTGAAGAGCCAAAGCCATACTTCGGAGGAACTCCATGAAAAACGTCGCCCTGATTCTGGCCCTGCTGATGGCCCTGGGTCTTTGCTCCTGCAAAGGCTCCCTGGAAGTTGATCCCCTGCAAGCCAAAAACACCGTGGTTGTGGAATAACCCTGGAGGGAAGATCATGAAGCGTTTCGCCCTGATTCTTGCTGTTCTGGCGCTCATCGGCCTTTGCGGATGCAAGGGTTCCATTGATATCGACCGCAACAGCAGCGAGCCGATCATCACCCAATAGCCCTTTTCCGCGCTGTTTTTTTCCAGCCGCTCCCCCTGGGGGCTGGCTGCTTTCCAGCGTGTAAAGCCCCGGCAAACGCCGGGGCTTTTCTTTGGCTTCTTTTGTTGGAAAGACCAGTCCGGGTGGGCCGGTGCTACTTTGATGGTTTGCGGCAGATGTACTGCACGGCCAGTTCGTCGCCTGAATCGACGCTTTCCACGCAAAACCCCGCCCTTTCGAGCATGCCCTGCATGATCCAGGTAAAGGTGCTGTATTCTTCTCTGATGTGGATCTTGGCCTCGGCAACAAAGGATGGATCGAATTTCTTCGCCATGGAGTCGATAAGGTGTTGAGTGCGTGGGGCTAGGTCCCGGGCAAAGTGGAACACCACGTCAGTCAAGACGAAGACTCCGCCTGGTGAGAGTATTTCATATATATTGAGCAGGGCCATCTGTTTCCAGAAGTCAGGCAAGTGATGCAGCGACCACTTCGAATGAACCATTTCTACTTGTTCTTCAGGTTGGAACTGGAGAAATCCGGAATGGTGCAAAACAATATTGGCGATTCCCTCTTGTTCAGCCTTGGTTTGCACGCTCTCCAACATGGACGGTGAGACATCCACGGCATGCACTCGCTGGAAGTATTTGGCGGCATGCACGGCAAAGGAGCCGGTGCCGCAGCCCATATCAGCAGCAACCCTGTTCTCCATATCCTCGATTCCCAAGCGTTGCAGCAAATCCTTGACTTCCTGCGCATAATTGCGAAAGGCCAACATCTGCTCGTCATACTCGACAGGGGCTTGCTCGCGGGCGTAGTCCACGCCTACTTGCTCGAATTCATTATACACCCAGTCTTTCATGGACACCTCGAGTGCGGCAACACCGCTGGTCTGGGGAGAAACGCCCGGCTCAGGCAGTCAGCCGTTCAAAAAAGCGCATGGTGTAGGGCAGCAGGGCCACTGAGCCCAGGAACGCGTAGGACAGCACATTGGCCAGGAGCACCGCGCCCGCGACGCCCCGCGTGTCCCTGCCCTCGCGGCGCAGCATGGCCCGCGCGCACAGGAACTCCAGCCACCAGCTCAGTGCGAAGCACATGGCGAGCAGGCAAATAACGCCCGGCATGCCCGCATCGCCCAGGAGGTCGCGCTGGAGCGCTTCTTCCCCGGCCAGGACCCCGTAAAACAGGGCCAGGCCCGCCAGGGTAGAGACCAGGTTGGCCCCGGCCGCCACCTTGAGCGCCTGCAAGCGCGAGAGTTGCAGCCGCCAGCGAAGTATGGCCCATTCCGGCGGCAGGATCAGGACATAGAGCACGAGCAGGGGCAGGCCCAGGGATGAGTACCAGGGCAGGGCCGTGTTGGCGTGGGCAACGGTTGGGGCCAGGGCGAAAAGGGCCGTGGCGGCTGCCAAGAAAAGGGGGCGGGTGTGGCGCATGTGTGTCCCTTGCATCAAGCGCGGAAAGGCTTTTACCTTAAGTGTAAAGGTAATACATGGCAACAGCAACCGAGAACAGGCCGAGGCCCATGACCACGCCCCCGACGTTTGTCCAAAATACGGCGAAAAGCACCTTTCTCCAGTGGAAACCCCGCTTTCTCAGATAGATGAGGCTCACCGGAAACTCCAGCAACCAACTGACAAAGACGCCAAGGACAAGAAGCAACAAGACCCAGATACACTTACCAAAGCCGCCCAGGCTTTCAGCAAATACTATATATGAGGACTTTATCTCCAAAAAATATATCTTTTTTATCACAGCAAAAACCAAAAACGAAACCAAGTTTGCGAGCAATAGCACATTAAATGCCTTTCCAAGTGAAAGAGGCAAACGCCAGGCCAGCACCATCGATTCCAACAAAGCAGTTACAATAACAGAAAGGAAAAATCTCTGCACCTCTCGCTGCACACCAACAATATCAAATACAACTCCAATAATCAGAGGAACAAAAATGATGCAGGCAAGAAAAGCAATTACTCGAAATATGTTGAATCTGCTATGTTTTTCCATGCCATATACCCTCGCTGTATAAGGTGATTAGCTTGAAGTGCTGAATTGCTCTATGAACTGGAGCAAACACGGCACGACTGCTGCGGCCCATGGCACCTTCCAGAGTAATTTGTTGAGGACTAACGTAACCACAGAACTCCAACGAAAAAAATCATGCTTGTGATCATGAGAAACCCCCAACACGCCACATTGGCCCAAAGCGATGCATAGAGCGTTCCTCGCCTGGCGATGTTGATTTTATTTAGCAATAAGAGGTATATACGAAACTCCACCTGCCAGCTAATGATACACAACAAAGAAAGCTCAAATAGTATCAGAAGTATTGCTGCCCAAAGACCCAGCCCCTCGTTCAGGTTTACTGCGACCGATTTGAATGCAGGCCTTGAAACAATAAACAAGAGGCCACAGACCGGAACCGAAACCAGGTTGGCCAACAGAGCAACAAGCAAGACCTTTTCGTCTCTGAGGGGCAAGCGCCAGGCAAGAACCATCGACTTCAGGAACACAATGAACAGAAAGGAGGAGATCGAGCCTACAAGGTAAGGAGAATACCCACGAAGGGCTTTGACGGCTGGACTCAGGGCAGGAAAAAAGAGAAAAATAAAGCCGATAATCACGATGCCGAGCGCAAAGTGGATCTGCTTGCGGTTATTCATGTTTTTTGGTTCCTTGCTGAGATGGAAATAGCGGCGAGGGAGGTCATGGCCGCGCGTCAGCTATTCACGGAGATGCAGATGATCACGTACATCACATACGTGAGGATGTTGCCTAGGACCGCGCAGAACACGATCCTGCCATGGTCGAACTTCACGTGGTCGCGCAGGAGCTGGTAGGTGAACCAGGACTCTACCCTGGATTGCAGCAGGAAATTAACGCCGTACCGCAGGATCTCGACGAGCACGGGGATGAGTGGAGCAAAGCCCACGGACTGCCACAGCATGGGCCGGACAAGGACCCAGACCACGTACACGGTATACACCAGGGCCAGGGAAACAAGATTCAAGAGGAACGAGGCGGTCAAGGCTTTGCCGGGCTTGGCCGCGAGAAACAGGGCCGCGATCGCGGCCTTGATCAGCCAAGCCAGGACAAAAGCCAGGACCACTTCCAGAGGGGCCTCGTGAAAGGGGATCAGGACTTGCGCCTGAGCAGCGGCCGGAACAAGAACCAGGGCGCAGGCCAGGGCCAGGGCAGGCAACAGGAAGCGGAATCGGTGTCGGATCATGGCCTCTCCCAGTAGGTGGATATGGAAGCGGACCATACATATTGCCCAGCCTACAATCAAGCCTGCGCTATTTTGTCACATCACGATTTTCACCAGCATGCACGTAGGAATGATCGTGCCCCACGTAGCGGTGCTGGCAGGCGGCCCCTAGGCCATGCGCTTATCCGGAGCGGTTCAGGAGAAGGCTATTGCTTTACATATTCAGCCGGTTGCGGAGAAGTCTGCTCTTGACGCCCCGGTAGACTAAAACAGCCGGCATGGCGACCAAGGCCAGAACCGGTGCCAACACAGCATAGCTTGCCAAATTGGCCCACAGCACGGCCATCTTGACCCGGCTCGGCGGGTAGCCCTGGCTCACGAACCAAGCCTGGGCCGCAGTGGCCTCGATCCACCAGCTCAAGCCAAGGCAGGCCACGGGTGTTGCCGTGAGCAGGGCCACGAACAACCAATCCGCGTCCATGGGCACCATGGCGGCCAAGACGTAAAAGACAAGCGCCAGCACCACGGTACAGCCCAAGCTCGACACCAGGTTGCTTATTACCGAAACCATGGCGGCCTGGCTCCAGTCCGTATCCAGCAGCCGCTGCAGGAGAATGGTCTCCAACGCGGTGGACACGAGATACCAGGTCATAATGGGCAGGCCGGTCCAGGACAGGGGCACGCCCGTGAGCGACCACACCAGAAGCGCTACCAGGAAAAGGGCCGCGCTCCCGGCCATGCCCACGGCCAGGGTCAGGGGAAACAGATTACGCGTGGAGTTCATCGTCTTGTCTACCCTCCTCACAGGGCGGACGGACACATGAACCGATTTTCTTCAGAACAGCGAAATTTTGTGGTTGCCCTTTTAGAGCGATGCTAGAGTATCCCACAAGCCGCGCCCGCCCCAACGACCACAGCCGCCACTGCCGCGGTTACTCCATTGGCCACGAGCATGGTCCGCCAAATCTCCTCGGTGGAATACTTTTTCAGTGACGCGAGCATGATTTTTGCGGCCACGAACTCCAGGGGAATACTGGGCAGGCACCAGAAAAGAAAAAACAGGACAATATCTTCCAGCCCGATAGTGGGCTTGTCCATGTACGAAACCATGCCATTGACCACGAGCAGGCCTATGAAAGCCGCCATCAAG
>QZKZ01000110.1 GCA_004796465.1 Desulfovibrio sp. | reverse complement strand
TTCATCGGTGTATCCAGCCGTGGCTTGGGGGATAACGGCCACGCGGAGGTCCCGGCTCAGGGCTTCGTAAATGGTGGCCCGCACGCAGTTGGGAAAGATGGTGCCCACGAGCAGCAGGGAATCCACTAACAGCCGTGCGAGCAAGCCTTGCAGGCCGGTGTTGTGGAAGGCCCCCCAGCGGGGTTTGGCCAGAAGATACTCCTTGTCCGTGAGTTGCTGGATATTGCCCTGGGCCAAGAAGGGCCAATCCGGCTCTGCGGCGTGGGGAAGCAGACCGGGGAAGGTGTACGCTCCGGGTGCGCCAGGAGCCATAATGCCGGGGTGCTGGGCCAGGAAATTTTGCCGGATAGGTTCGGGTTGCCACTTGTCGCTGTCATAAAGCCGGATGATGTGCACCACGGGGAGCCCGGCTTGGCGAAAAGCTTCAGCAGCAGCAATGGCATGGGGCCCGGCCTCAGGAGTGCCGGGCGCGAACAGGGGGGAGTCTGGCTCGGCAAAGGCGGCCTGGAGGTCGATGGTCAGCAGCGCTGAGTTTCGCGCAACGGGCCTTGCCGGGTCTTGTTCCGGAGTTGATAGGCTTGGCTTGGCTTGACAAGGGGGTGAGGGCTCGGGCATGGGGCCTCCTTCACCTCGGGATAGCACGCCTTGGTCCGGGGGAAAAGACAGCAACGTAAGTAAGGTCTCGGCGAAAAAGAGGATTTTTTGCCGAGTGTTTGGCATGGCCCGGTGTTTCCTCCTTGGGCGCGCCTTGTGGGAAGCCCGACGCCGTGCTAATAATGTAATGAGGGAAAGAGCCCTTATTTCCATGAGCCATATCGAGCCAGGCCAGCACATCCCTGATAGGGGCGAGGCCCAGGGGGAGACGACGTTCCATGTCGCGACCTATGGGTGCCAGATGAACGTCTATGATTCGGATTGGCTCAAGCGGGCGCTCAGGGCCAAAGGCCTGAAAGAGACCGGGCCGGAAACAGCCCAAGTGCACATCGTGACCACGTGCAGCGTACGCGAAAAACCGGAACTCAAAGTCTACAGCCATTTAGGCAGGCTGAAATCGCTCTTTGACAAGCACCCCAACGGGTTCGCTGCTGTGGGCGGATGCGTGGCCCAGCAGATCGGCAAGGGCTTTTTCGAGCGTTTTCCCTTTGTGCGTTTGGTGTTTGGGCCGGACGGCACGGCCGGAGTGCCCGGCGCGGTGGAGCAGCTCCTGGCTGACCCCAGTTTGCGTCTCTGCCTCACGGATTTCGAGGAGAACTACACCGAGCGGGACCCCTTTCCCCAGGGGCAGGGCGAGGAAGCGCCCCTGGCCGGTCCGGGCCAAGGTTTTGTCTCCATCATGCAGGGCTGCGACAACTTTTGTGCGTACTGTATCGTGCCCTATGTGCGGGGCAGGCAGAAATCCCGGCCCAGCGAGTCAGTGTTGGCCGAGTGCCGGGCACTTGTGGAACGGGGCGTGCGGGAGATCACCCTGCTGGGCCAGAACGTGAACTCCTACGGCCAGGACAAGGCAGGCCACGGGGTTTCCTTTGCGGAACTGTTGGCCAAGGTCGCCGGGATGGAGGGAGTGGATCGGCTCAAGTTCACCACATCCCACCCCAAGGACATTGACCGGGACGTCATCGCTGCTTTTGGGGAATACGAGGCCCTCTGCCCGCAGTTGCATTTGCCCTTGCAGGCGGGTTCGGACCGGGTGCTCAAAGCCATGGGCCGCCGCTACGATATGGCCCGCTACCGGGAGATCGTCAAAGGACTGCGCCAGGCCCGGCCGGACATCGCCTTGACCACGGACTTACTGGTCGGATTTCCTGGCGAGACTGACGAGGATTTTCAGCGCACCTTGGAGGCCATGGACGAATTCCGGTTCAGCGCGGGGTTTTCCTTCATGTATTCGGACCGTCCGGGCGTGCGCGCGGAAAAGATGGACAACAAGGTGGAGGAGGCAGTCAAGGCCGAACGTTTGGCCCGGCTGCAAGCCTTGCAAGAAAACCACACAAACGAGCATCTTCATGCTATGATCGGCAAACAGGTGACCATGCTCGTGGAAGGACCGGGGTCGATCAAGGCCCTGGACGGATCATTGGAACAAGGCCTGGCCCTGCGTGGCCGGGACGAGTATAATCACTCCGTCAACGCGGCATGGCCCGAGGAAACGGTAGCCTCCCAAGGGAACGCGGATATTGGCTGGAGTGTCGGCAAACTTGTCTTCGCCGAGATAACCCGAGCGAAGAAACACTCCCTGGCCGGAGTGATAAGGGGGACGCCATGGTAGAGATGAAAGTGTTTGGGCTGGCCCTGGACGAGGAATCGCAGGTTCCGGTGTTGGTCTTGAAGGACAAGGATGAAAAAAAGGTCCTGCCCATTTGGATCGGGGCCATGGAGGCCATGGCCATTTCCCTTGCCCTTAACGGAGTGGAGTTGCCCCGGCCCATGACCCACGACTTGCTGCTGCGTGTGTTTTCCTCCCTGGATGCCAGGGTCCTGGCCGTGGACGTGGTTGACCTCACCGACGGGACCTATTACGCGGAGATCGAGGTTGAGCAGGGCGGCAAGAAAAAGCGCATTGACTGCCGCCCCTCGGACGGCATTGCCCTGGCCCTCAGGGCCGAAGTGCCCATTTCCGTGAGCGAATCCGTGCTGACCCAGGCCGGGACCGATAATGAGAAGTCTCCGGACCCCGTGATCAAGGGTGAGGACGATGCGGACAAGTGGGCGGAGATGTTGGAAAAGCTCAACGTGGAAGATTCCAAATACAAAATGTAGCGGTCGAGACGTTTGATTTATGATAGATCTGCATACGCACACGACCTTCAGCGACGGGGAACTGATCCCGGCTGAATCAGCCCGGCGCGCCAAGCACGCCGGGTATACGGCCATGGCCTTCACTGACCACGCCGACCCCAGCAATCTCGGCTTGATTCTGGGCAATGTCCTTGAAGTGGCGGGCCAGTATTCGCCCTATGTGGGCATTGACCTGTTCGCCGGGGTCGAGTTGACCCATATCCCGCCGGGCCTCATCGCGGACACGGCCCAGCAGGCCCGGGATTTGGGCGCGCAGCTCGTGGTCGTGCACGGGGAAACCATTGTGGAGCCCGTGGTCCAAGGCACCAACTTGGCGGCCATTGAGGCGGGCGTGGACATCCTGGCCCACCCCGGCCTGATCACGGATCAGGAGGCTGCCCTGGCTGCGGAAAAGGGCGTGTTTCTCGAAATCACCACGCGCGGCGGGCACAGCTACACCAATGGCCATGTGGCTGGTATGGCCCGCAAGCACGGCGCCTTGCTGGTCATCAACAATGACGCCCACGCGCCGCGTGATTTTATTTCCGCGGCCATGCGCGCACAAGTGGCCTTGGGCGCGGGCCTGAGTGAAGATGAAATGCAACGGGCCGAGGCCAATTCCCGCGCCTTGGTGGACCGCATGATTTCCCGTCTGACTGACCGCTGATCGACTCCCAGCAGCAACAAAGGGCGTTATGCCTGGATCCCCTGAAATGTATGGCGAATTATGTTTAAAAAGTACTGTCCTGGCCTTGGCGGCGACCCTGGTCTGCAGCGTGTGGACGGGTACAGCTCTGGCGCGGGAAGGCGAAGCAAGCGAGAGCGTGATCGTGGACAGCGCCATGGAATCTGAGAACGCCATCTGGGAGCACCTGCCTCCGGATTGTCCGGGCGAGTTTCCCCTGGACCAAGTGCTGGTGGATGTGCGCTACTACTCTTTTGACGGCGAGTTGCACCAGGGCCAAGTGGTGATCCACAAGGACCTGGCCGAGGACATCCGCCAGGTGTTTGAAGTCATTGAGGCCACGCGGTTTCCCGTGGCCTCGGTCAAACCCGTGGCCCACCCGGACATCCAGGCCCTTGCGCCCTACGGTTTTTGCCCGGACACGGACAACAGCTCGGGTTTTGCCTGCCGTTCCATGGTCGGAGCCTCCAGGCCTTCGCGCCACGCCCAGGGGTTGGCCTTTGACCTCAATCCGCGGCAAAATCCCTACATCAGCGGCGACACGGTTTTGCCACCCGGTTCGGTGTATGACCCGCAAGTCGCGGGTGCGTTGACCCCAGGCCATCCCGTGGTCCTGGCGTTCAAGGAGCTGGGCTGGACTTGGGGCGGCGACTGGGGGGAATCCCGAGGTTTTGTGGATTACATGCACTTCCAAAAAGTTCCTTAGGAATCCTGGCGGAAATTCTGTTAAATAATTGTAAAAGTCCGGGAACTTTGTTGAAAATACTCTCGGCTATGGTAATGGAGTTGGGATGAGTCATCCTTGGCAACACGCGGCCCAGAAGGCGGCGGAAATCTGGCGCAGAGCCCATATGGCCATTGCCATGACCGGAGCAGGCATTTCCGTGCCCAGCGGCATCCCGGATTTCCGCAGCCCCGGCGGTCTGTGGACCAAATACGATCCCAATGACGTGGCCACTTTCGGAGCCTTGCGCACCCGGCCCAAACGGGTCTGGGAGTTTCTCCTGGCTGCGGACAAGCTCATGGGCACGGCCAAGGCCAATCCAGGACACAAGGCCTTGGCCCGGATCGAACAGGCAGGGTTGCTCACTGCGGTGCTGACCCAGAATATCGACGGCCTGCACCAGGCTGGAGGTTCCCAAAGGGTGGTGGAGTTTCACGGTTCGGCCCGGCGCTTCTATTGCATGAGTTGCAAGCTGGACCACGATCCCGAGGCCATCGCCTCCCTGACCCAGGACGACATCCCCTGGACCTGCGAGTGCGGCGGGGTGATCCGGCCTGATTTCGTGTTCTTTGGCGAGCATATTCCGGCCGCTGCCCTGTCCGAGAGTCTTGATTTGGCAGCGCGGGCCGATGTGGCGGTGGTCGTGGGCACCTCTGGTACAGTGGCCCCGTTCAACACCTTGCCGCACAGGGTCAAGGCCAACGGTGGTTCAGTCATTGAAGTCAACCTGCACGCCAGTGAATACGGTTCCCTGGCTGATGTGGTGGTGCAAGGTCCTGCCGAGGACATCCTGCCCTATGTGGCCGATCTTCTTGAGGCCTGATGGTGCCTTTCTTTTATTGAGGTTTTGTGGTATAGATTTTCTCTAAACTTTATATATGACGCAGTTATGGGTCTGCTGCCATGCGTGTCCCATTCAAGGGGAACCATGCGTGAAGCCATTGGGGACGGGTCTTTGGCAAGGGCCAGAGCCCGAATGAGGGACCGGCGTCAACACCTAGTGAAAGGGAGTTTGTGAATGCTGCTGCGCGAATACCTGTCCTTGCTGCTCCAGTCGCCCTGGCTTGTGGTGGCGGTTTTTTGGGGTTTGGTGCTCATGTCGCTGATCAGTTGGTCCATCATCTTTGCCAAGCTGTTCTCTTTTGCCTCGGCCCGGAAAAAAATGGTCCGGGACACAGAATCTTTTCAAGAGGCCCACGACCTGCGCACGGCCATCCAGCTCATGGGCCGGGACCAGAAGTCCCCGGCCTACCAGGTGGCGCTCATGGGCGTGACCGAGCTGAACAAGATGGATGACTATCCGGGTGACGCTTCCGAACGCTTGGACGCGGTCAACGAGAACCTGCGCCGCACCATGCGCCAGGGCGTGAGCTACCAGGTCAACTTGCTGGGCGGTTCCATGTCCTTTTTGGCCACCTGCGCCAATGCGGCTCCGTTTATCGGCCTGTTCGGCACGGTCTGCGGCATCATGCACTCCTTCCACTCCATTGGAACCGAACAGAGCGCGGCCCTGGCCGTTGTGGCCCCCGGCATTTCCGAGGCCCTGGAAGCCACGGCCCTGGGCCTGTTCGTGGCCATTCCCGCGTCCATTGCCTACAACAACTTCGCGGGCAGGCTGTCGACCATTGAAGCGGATCTCGTGGCTTTTGCCGGAGCGTTTTTGAATCGCGTGCGGCGTGAGTTGCCGTCCATAGAAAATGGCGGGTAGGTCCGCGCTTCAGTAAGGAGCATAGAATATGGGCATGAGCTCCCAGCAAAACGGAGTGCTTTCGGAAATCAATGTCACGCCATTCGTGGACGTGATGCTTGTGCTGCTTATTATATTTATGGTCACCGCGCCCATGCTCACCCAGGGCCTGGAAGTGGACTTGCCCCGCACCCGCACCGTGGAAGCCCTGCCCACGGACAGCGACCATCTCATCCTGACCATTGCCGAGGACATGAGCATGCACCTCGACGAGTACGCCGTGACCATGGCCGACCTGGAGCCCCAGCTTCGGGTTAATGTGGCCCAGCAAGGCAAGCAGTTGTTTCTCAAGGCTGACGACGACGTGCCCTATGGCTTTGTGGTCCGGGTCATGGGGGAGATCAAGGCGGCGGGAATCGATCGGTTGGGCGTGGTCGCGGAACAAGACCGGTCCGCGTCCGAAGATGACGAATCAGAAACCGAGGCCCAAGAGAATTGACGCCCTGAACAAGGGCGATCGTAAGGAAGGCGCGTCATGCGCGGCATGAGCTGGTTACTCTCCTTCTCCCTGCATATAGGCGTTATCGCCGCCGCACTCTTTCTTTCGGGTATAGACGTGGAGCCCGAGGTTCTGGACGTGCCGCCCTATTACGTGGATCTGGTGAGCGAAGTCGGCATGGTGGGCGATCCCGGCGAATTGGGGGCGGTGGGGCCTGGTCAAGGTTTGGAAGACCCGGGGCCGGAACCTGTGGTGGAGCAGTCGACTCCGCCCGAGCCAGAGGCCGTGGAAGTGGCCGAGCCCGAGCCGGAACCAGAGCCGGTTGTCGAGCCGGAACCCGAGCCCGAGCCCGAAGCCGTGCCTGACGCTGCCGAGGTGATCAGCCCGAATAAGGACGACGAGG
>QZKZ01000378.1 GCA_004796465.1 Desulfovibrio sp. | reverse complement strand
CGTGTATACCCCGGAACAGGCTGCGGAGATGGCTGCCGGATACCTGACCATGACCGATTCCGTGCGCCAAAGCCTGACCTTTCTCCGGGATTCGGGCATGCTTGAGCAGGAAGACGCGGAGATGCTCAATCAAATCCTCGTGGCTTACGAATTCCTGCACAAGGAGATCGAAGCCTTTTCCTATTTTGTGGAAACCGGCGATCCCAAATGGGTCGAGGAATATGAATTCAACCGGGACAAGGCCTGGGAGGCCATTGAAGATATCGGGCAATAGCCCCTTGCCGTAGCATCGGCATCAGGCCATGATCACGGCCCAGTTGTTTCGAAATGCTGGTAATCCTTCAGGCTGTTCCAGTCGCCGCCCCATTGCCAGCCCCGCGAGACAAAACTTTCCCAACACGCATCCCCTGCGGTTATCAGTCCGGGAACGGTTTTGTCCCTGTCCATATAAGCCAAGCCTTCAGGCGGCAGCACCACGTCCCCCTTCATATAGGGATTGAGCAAGGGATTGATGTCAATTGCCATTCCCCAACTGTGCCGGGAAAACACATCACTCCCCGTGGCCTTGCGGCAGTTAAAGGCTGATGTGTTGTTATCGGCCATGGAGAGGCCGTCGTCTCCCTGGTAGTGGTCAATGAGCCGCATCCGCTCAATGGGAAACTCCGCAGCAAGCAGGTCGCTGAATATAGCCAGGACCTCCTCGGCCACGTCCTTGTGCACCACCAACTCGCCCACATGGACCTCATTGTCGAAGCCTAAATAGCTCACCGTCACGTAGCGCAGGTCCTCCAGATCCACCGGGCATCCCGGCCGCCAGGAATACCGCAACATGTTCTCGCGAACAGTTTGCGGCAAGGGTCCGTACATGCCTTGAAAGAGGTCAGCCTCCAGCTCCGCCACCGGTTCTTGCGCATGAAGCGTCGGCGCTGCCCAGGCCACGCCGAAACACCCCAACACGAGCACCACGCTCACGATTCTGAATACCATGCCGCCTCCCGGGCCACAGTGAGGAAACCACCCACTTGGTACGCCATGCCCTGGATCGGGGCAATACGTAAACACTCTGTAAAACCCCGGACCTGGCCGCCAAATCCTCCGGCCTGGTCCGTCAATAGCAGTAGCACGGTCCGTGTTGGACTCCACCCCCGGCAGTCAACACCTCCCGCGACCTGGACCGTCACGGCCGCACCTTGTGTTGGAGGAACCTCCCATATGGCCCGGCTGTATGGAGAAAGGAGAAGCAGCCATGGAACATGATATTCATAGCCTTATTGAGGAACGAATCGCTGCGGAAGAAGCCCGCACCCTTGACCCTGCGGTTCGCGAGGACAGGCTCAGGCCTCGTCCGGCGAGGGGCGCTGAATGCCACAATTGCGGCGCTGTGAACCGCGACGGCGACCTGGACGAAACCTTTGGCTGGTACACCTGTTGGAACTGCGGCGTCCCCTTTACCGCCTGAACCATCCCTGTTGCCACCGCACTGAAAAGGAGCAGTCCCCAACACCCCGGCTCCTTTTCAGCGTGGTCCTGAATCCCTTCCCCTCCTTGTGCGCGGCCCGTGAGAACGGGCCGCATTTATTGCAAGGTCCCATATTCCTTGACTGACTTGCGGATTTCGGCGTACAGGCTAAAAAAACATCCTGGTGCGCCGCACCCGGCTCCAGCCACACCCTTGGGGGGGAGCATGATCCGCTTTCTGGCAAAAACCATCTTTTATCTCGCCTTGCTCGGCGGAATCATTTACGGCGGCCTCTTTTTATTCAACAAATATCTGGACCAAGATCTGAGCCCCGGCGCCCAGGCATGGCTCGAACCGCTTCAAGAAAACACTGGAACGGAAGACAACGGCTGGTATTATGTCTTGGGCATGACCGCGCAAGCTGGCCAGGACCCCTTTCAGACAGGGATGGCCATGCGCCGCGCCGCCGAACAACAAGGCGTGGAGCCTCCCTATTTCCCGGACCCCTCACTGCTGGGCGAATCCCCCTTGGAGTTCCAAGGCGAGTTGCCTGCGGGAATCCTCGCGGACGGCATGTTCAACATCGCCCTGTGCAGGGCGGAACGAGCGGCCATTCAGGAACTCGCCGCCAACAACCGCGAGCTCCTTGATCGTTTCCACCATCTGGCGCAATACTCTTCATGGGAAATAGGCCCCATGTCCTCCCAAGCACCGGGATACTGGTCCACGTTACGCAGGGTGGCCCTGCTGCGGCTCATGCTCTTGGCCCTGGAACTGGGCGATCCGCCTGCGGATTGGGCAACCGAAGTCTCGGGGCTGACTGAAGTCCGCGTCTCCAGGACCTTGGACGAATTGGAAAAGGACCTGTCCTTGTGGCGCATGGCCCTGGCCCGTGGCGATGGGGAGAGCGACAAACTGCTCCCCTTGTACCTGGGCATCACCAGCCTCGCCTTTCTCTCGGATTTAGCGGCGGAATGGCCCCTCACCCCTAAACTGAGCGCCCGGGCAAGCAGACTGTGCTCTCCCTTGTCCCAGACCGAGCGCGACACGTCACGGGAATGCCGAAAAGCCTTCCAATACCGGCTTGCCGGCATTGATGCCCGGCCCAGCTACACCGAAGTCTCCCAAAACGGCTCCTTCACCGATCCAGCGGTTGTCTATTATCTCCTCCGGCCCCTTTACCAGCACAACCACACGGCCAACGCCCTGTATGAACATTTCAGCAAAAAGACGTTGCTTGCCGGAGATTCCGGCGCGAACATGGATGCGCTGAACCAGGACCTAGAGCACCACATGGCGGGTTTTACCAAGTGGAGCTGGCGCAGCGCGCGCAATCCCTACGGAAGATACATGGCCGCTGATATCGCCGCCAATTCCCTGTCCCAATACCCCAAGGTCGCCATGCTCTTTGACCTCAAGGCGCGTTTGGTGGCCTTGCAACTCAGCATGGACGGCGCACCCTTGGACGCCGAGGAAGTTGCCCAACATGTGGCCTCCTCGCCTGCTTGGCTGCGGCACCCCGTGACCAATAGCCCGGCCCAATGGGCCCCCGGGGAACAAGCCCTGTCTTTTCTCGACGCCAACGGGGAAATCGCGGCCAAGGTCAGGGTCCGTGTCAAGGGAGCATCCTTGCCTTCCCATGAACCCCCTGTCCTGGACGACCCCGCTCCCCCTGGAGGCGGCCCGGGAGCTGAAGTCGATCCGGCCCCTGCGCACGGCGAGCTCCCCGCTGTGACCCAATAGCCATGACTGCGCCTCCTTCCCTGGAAAACGGGAGCTTTACGCCCGCGGCTCCTCCCTTGGCCGAGGTCACCCTGATCCAAAGCCGATCCGCGCATCTCGCCGCTGAGGAGTTGTATTACAGCACCACCATCTACCCTTTGCTGGACCGAATCGCTGCGGGCCTGCTCATGGGATTCGGCATCTTGGCCGTGCTTCGGGCCGGGGTGCGTTGGTGGACGGTTCTCTGGTTCATCATCGCCGCAGCCGAAGTGTTGGGGATTTCAGCTCTTGCGCGTTTGGGTTTGGGCCTCATGTTCAAAAGGAACCCCGGGTATGGGTTGGCCCTTACCGTGGCCGCCTACCCCCATGGCTTGGAAACCCGCACTTCGGACAAGCGGACGCTGATCCCCTGGGACACGTGCCGTTCCCTGTTGGAAGACAAGAAACGCATGCTCGTTATCCACGGATCATGGCGCTACGTGGCTTTGCCCAAGTCGGCCTTTGCCGATTCAAGCCAATTGGAGCGCTTTCGGCGCGTTATCTTGGATCACGTTTCCATCAAGGATCAAGAGGTGAAGGACTGACCGAGGGGTCGAGGTATAGCCCCCCTACCCCGTTGATTCGCTGTCCTGGCGTTGGGTGCGCAGGTAAAACCCGCGCAAGGGATAATACAGCCCGCTTCTGAGCTGGTCTTCGTTATTATCAATGGTCAACTTTCCCAAGCTGGTGTCGTGATGCGCTTCCACCATGGCGCGCAGCACGTCGTTCGAAGCTACGCTCATTTCCACGCGGGCCCTGATACGGGTCAGCACGTAGCGCTTGACCCCCTTGTTGCGCCATTGGCCGTCCCGGTCCTCGTACTCCCTGGCGTCGACGTTCTTTGACTCGTGGAACACGGGGCTGACGCTCACTGAGGTTATGTAGGATTCCAAATCCAGGCCCTTGGCGAATTTGTCTCCCCGGGCCAAGTCCTTGAGGCGCAACAACAGTTCGGCGGGGAGCTGGGGCATGACAATGCGCCGCACGTTGACTTCGTCGATGATGCCGATAGGCACCTTGTGCAAAATGGAAATAATTTGGCCCAAGGTGAAAAAGGGGAACTGGTGCTGGCGCAACAAGGCTTCCTGCAAGGCCTCCTCGCTAATGACGCCTTCGGACACCAGGGCTGGGCCAATACGAACTCTGTTGTGCTCCATGACTCTGTCATCCCCCACTTACCCTATAGGAAGACACGGTCCAGGGATCAAGCCGAGCCAACACGGCCCCCCCCGGAAGCGCACCTTGGCCTGGACCCACTGCCCTTTCCCTGCCTTACTGCCGTATATACACTGTGGGCCTGTGTTGGGCCAGGGGCAGGGACATGCCGGTCAAGCTCTCGGAGTGGCCGATGAACAAATACCCGCCTGGCAGCAGTTGGTTGCACAGCTTGGTGAACAAACGTTCTTGCGTTGGTTTGTCGAAATAAATCACTACATTGCGGCAAAAGATAATATCCACGGGCTGCTCCAGGGAAAAATTCTCCATGAAGTTCAATCGCCTGAAGTTCACCGTACGCCGCAACTCCGGTACGATGCGCACCAACCGCTTGTTCCGGTCCTTGCTGCGCAGGAGGTACTTATGTTTGTATTGGGTGGGCACCTGGGCCACCTTGTCTTCGTCATACACGGCTCTGCTCGCGGCTTGCAGGGCCTGGGTGGAAATATCCGTGCCCAGGACCGTGAACTGGAATCCCGGATTGTTCTCCTTGAATCCAGCCAGGACCATGGCCAGAGTATAGGGCTCCATGCCCACGGAACAGCCCGCGCTCCATATGGAAAGCCTCTTGGAGCGGCCGTTCGCCGCGAACCAGCCGGGCAAAACCGAAGTGCTCATCAGATCGAAATGCTGGGGCTCGCGAAAGAAGTCCGTGGTGTTGGTGGTGATGGCGTCGATGAGAAAGGTCAGTTCATCGCGCATGCCTTCCTTGCTGAACAAAAACTCGACGTACTCCTTGATGCCGGCCATTTTGAGCGCCCGGATTCGCTTTTGCAGCCGGGCTTCCACCATGATCTTCTTGGAGGGCGGCAGCTTGATGCCCACCTCGCGGTGAATGAACTGGGAGAAATGATTGAAATCCCGGTCCGACATTCCTGTATTGCGGGCCTCGTTCTCAATCACAGCGCCGCCTTTGCGCTCAAACGCCATGGGTCACTCCCCTCCGCTGACATCCGCCCTGAAGACCTTCCCCAACAGCCATGCCGCTCCAAGCCCCGCGGCAAACCCAAAGAAATGTGACGACCAGCTCACTCCAGCTTGGTTCCGGAACAACATGACCAGCATGGAGCCGTACACTACCACGACCCCCACGGAAACCGCCAGGGACAGGATACTGCGGCGCAAGATCCCGTACAGCCCCAAAAAGCCGGCCAAGCCGAACACCACGCCGCTGGCTCCGATATGCGAACCATCGCCGCCAAATATCCAGACCAAAGCGCCCCCCACCACAATAATCAATACCGTGGCGGCAATGGTCCGGCCTGTGTCCAAGAGAAGGGCCGCGGCCAGGAGCACGAACAAGGGGCCACTGTTGGCCGCGAGATGGGCCAGATCAGCATGGGCAAAGGGAGCCAGAATGATGCCCCGCAAGCCGCGCGCGGCACGGGGCATGATTCCCAAGTCACCGGGTTCCAGGGGCAAGACCCATAAGGCCATGTGCACCAGCCACAAGAAAGCCACGGCTCCCGCCGCGTACACCAATGTCTGGGAAAAGCGCATATTTGCCATGCCTGCTCCTCATCCTCATCCACTTCCACTTCCACTTCCACTTCAAGGCTGAACTTCATCCAATGTGTGGGAAATATCATAACTCTTGGTTTTCAGAAACCCAGGGTTTCAAGGTGACTGCAACCTCAACCGCTGCATTTCCCGCGTGGCTCGAGCGCACCCAGCACGGCGCGGCATACCAGCGCGTTGTGCATATCCCCTGTTATATGCTACGCAATCCAAGCTCTGGGAATAACCCCATGCCGCAACCCCGTGCTCATGGAGAGCATGCATTTATGAACTGTCCGACTTGCCGCGAACCCCTGCTCGTTCTGGAACTCCACGATGTGGAGATCGACTTTTGCGACGAGTGCCGGGCAATCTGGCTGGATACCGGTGAACTGGAGCTGCTGCTTGAAGGCGCGCCGGACAAGGACAGCCTGCTTTCTTCCCTGGAACCTGCCAGGGACGTGGAAGAAGCCGTGCGCAACTGCCCCATTTGCCGCCGCGTTATGGATAAGGTTCACTGCGGCGCCGAGGACCAGGTCCTGCTGGACCAATGCCCCAAGGGGCACGGCATTTGGTTCGACAAGGGAGAGCTGAGCCGCGTGGCCGCCATGGCCTGGACCGGCCAGGATAGTAAGGTACTGACCCTGCTTAAGGAATTGTTCGCCTCTGGCGACGCGCCAGGGGCGGAAACCTCCAGCTAAGGAGAATACGCCATGTTATGGATAGCTATTGGATTGGGCGCGTTGGCCCTGATCCTGATCATTTGGTTCATCGGCATCTACAACGCGTTGGTGCGCCTCAAGAACCAGTGCAACAACGCCTGGTCCCAGATCGACGTGCAGCTCAAGCGCCGCCACGACCTGATCCCCAACCTCATGGAAACGGTCAAGGGCTACATGCAGCACGAACGCGAACTCATGGAGCAGATCACCAAGTACCGCTCCCAGGCCATGAACGCCCAAGGCGTGGGCGACATCTCCCAGGCCGAGGGATTGCTCTCCGGAGCGCTGGGCAGGCTCATGATCGCCGTGGAAAACTATCCGGACCTCAAGGCCAACCAGAACTTCCTGGCCCTGCAAGAGGAACTGACCTCCACGGAAAACAAGGTGTCATTCGCGCGCCAGGCCTATAACGACGCGGCCATGTTTTTCAACAACAAAATCGAGATGTTCCCCTCGAACATCATTGCCGGCATGTTCAGCTTCAAGCAACGCGAGTTCTTCGAGGTTGAGGACGCAACCGAGCGCGAAGTCCCCAAGGTGTCCTTCTAGGGTGCGAGGACTGTCGGCTGTGCGTGCCTTGCTGTATATCCCGGCGCTGGGGCTGTCATGATCGCCATGTGGGAACAGATCCGGGCCAACCGGCGCAAGTCCGTGTCCCTGTTCGTGGGCATGGGGATCATCCTGTGCCTGCTCGGCTTTGTCGCGGGCTGGGCCCTTACGGGCGCGGGCCCGTCCGGCGGTCTGGCCGGCGTGGTCATCGCCCTGGTGGTCTTCTTCATCCTGACCCTGATCAGCCGCTTTGGCGGCTCATCCATTTTGCTCGCCACCACGGGCGCGAAAAAAGTGGATCACAACGTGCATCCCCAGTTGTACAATGTGGTGGAGGAAATGGCCTTGGCTGCCGGCCACCCCATGCCCAAGGTGTACATCATGAACGAGGACGCGCCCAACGCATTCGCCACGGGGCGCAAACCCGAGAACTTTGCCATTGCCGTGACCGCCGGGCTCCTGGCCCGGCTCAACCGCGACGAGCTGCAAGGCGTGGTGGCCCACGAGATGAGCCACATCGCCAACCGGGACGTGAGCTACATGACCTATGCCGGGGTCGCCCTGGGCGCGGTCACCCTCATTTCCCACTTCTTCCTGCGCAGCCTGTGGTTCACGGGCGGATCGCGACGCTACCGCTCGTCCGATTCGGGCGGAGGCCAAGCACAAATCGTCTTCATCATCGCGGCCCTGGTCCTGGCCATACTCGGCCCGATCCTGGCCCAATTGCTGTACTTCGCCATCTCCCGCAAGCGGGAATACCTGGCCGACGCCTCGGCCGCGCGCTTGACCCGCTATCCAGAGGGGCTGGCATCGGCCCTGGAAAAGATCGCGGGCTCGACCCAGGAACTCAAGGCCGCCAACAAGGTGACCGCGCCCATGTTCATCATCAATCCCTTGAAACAAAAGGGCATGGCCGCTTCCAACCTGAGTTCCACCCATCCGCCCATTGACAAGCGCGTCGCCATCCTGCGCGCCATGGGCGGCGCTGGCTACGACTCGTATCAGCAGGCCTTTTCCACGGTCACAGGCAACGCCGCCCCCTTGCCCGCTTCCGCGCTCTCGGAGAGCGCGCCGGTTTCCCAGCGGGCCGCGTTCGTGGCAACGTCCAGCTCTGCTGCTCCCCTCCAAGG